>CAYOTD010000658.1:0-3259 GCA_964406685.1 uncultured Solibacteraceae bacterium
GCAAAGCGCATCCGCGCGACGACGCCGGCAAGGAGTTCATCCGGCGGATTATCGAGCTGGCGCGCAAACCCGAGTTCCGGCAGCACATCGTCTTTTTGGAAGACTACGACATGTCGGTGTCGCGCTACCTGGTGCAGGGCGCCGACGTCTGGCTGAACACACCCTTGCGGCCGCAGGAGGCTTCCGGCACCAGCGGCATGAAGGCCCTGGCCAATGGCGTGCTCAACCTGAGCGTGCTCGACGGCTGGTGGGACGAAGCCTGGCGGATGAACAGTGACGATCGCGAACCGGTGGGGTGGGCCATCGGGCAGGGAGAAAGCTACCAGGACCTGTCCTACCAGGACAGCGTCGAGGCCCAGGCGCTGTACGACCTGCTGGAGCACGACGTCGCGCCGACCTTCTACGACCGCCGGGCCAACGGGCTGCCGCGGCGCTGGGTGGCGCGGATGAAGTCCTCCATCGGGACTCTGTGCCACTACTTCAACACCTACCGGATGGTGCAGGAGTACACCGAGCGCTTCTACCTGGTGGCGCACGCCAACTACCGAAAGCTGGAGAGCGACGGCGCGCGCCGCGCCTGGGAGCTGGCGGCGTGGAAGGCGCGCGTGCGGGAGAACTGGCCACGAATCCGCATCAAGTCGGTCGAGCCCGACCTGCCGGTGGAGGTGCGCGTGGACACTCCCATCCGCGTGCTGGCGCGCGTAAACCTGGCGGGGCTGACGGAAGAGGACGTTGCGGTGGAGCTGTTCATGGGCCGGCTGGACGCCGACGGCGAGATCGTTAACGCCGTAGCCACCGCCATGAGCGTAGTGTCGCAGACCGGCGAAGGCGACTACCTGTTCGAGGCCAACAACGTGGTTTGCAGCGCCAGCGGTCGCCATGGCTATACCGTGCGCGTTCTGCCCTATCACGTGGACCTGACCACGCCGTTCCTGCCCGGCCTGATTCTGTGGGCCGACGGGCACGGGACCCACGAACGGTAGCGCGGTGAAGCGGCGGAGCCCGGCTAGAACCCCTCGAGCAGGTGGCCGAGCTTCTCTTTCTTCGTGCGCAGGTAGTCCTCCGCCGTGGCCTCCACGGGAGGCTGGCAGGGCACGCGCTCGACGACGGTGATGCCGGCGCGCTCGAGAGCGGCGATCTTGTCGGGATTGTTCGACAGCAGCCGGACCCGGGTGGCGCCGAAATGGTGAAGGATGGCCGGGGGCAATTCGTAGTCGCGCAGGTCCGCCTCAAAGCCCAGCTTCTCATTGGCTTCCACCGTGTCGGCCCCGGCGTCCTGAAGCTGGTAGGCGCGCAGCTTGTTCAGCAGGCCGATGCCCCGCCCCTCCTTGTGCTCGTAGATCAGAATGCCGCGGCCTTCCTCGGCGATCATCGACAGAGACAGCTCCAGTTGCGCGCGGCAATCGCAGCGCAGGCTGTGAAACACGTCGCCAGTGAGACACTCCGAGTGGATGCGCACCAGGAGCGGACAGGGCGCGCCGACATCACCCATCGTCAGGGCCACGGCGTCTTCCTCGGCCCGGCCGCGGCACGCCTGGAAACCGTGGATCCGGAAATGGCCGAACCGGCTAGGGAAATTGGCTTCGGCCACTTTCGTCAGCCGAAGTCGCGGGGAACGCTTCATTTCTGCTTCACGTTGAGACGCTCGAAGAAAACGAGCTACCAACCATTATAATAGCGGGCAGACGGCGATGGTCGAACAACACCTGGTCGTGCTGCTGGTGAAGCTCGCCGTGGCGGCCTCTCTGGCCAGCATCATGGTCCGCTTCGGCGGCTTCAAGCGCGTGCTGATGCGCGAGGAACGCACCCTCGACCAGCGGCTGAAACTCGCGCTCGGCTTCGCCGTGATGTTCGGCGCGGGCGTGGGAATCCGCGTCGTCACCCGCAACAGCTATCAGGCGGTGGATCTCGGACTGGAGGCCAGCATGATCGCCGGGCTGGTGGGCGGCTACGTTTCCGGTCTCGCCTCCGGCATACTCATTTCCATTCCCGCCATGGCGAGCGCCGAATTCCTCTCCATGCCCCTGTTCGCCGGCGTGGGGGTGTTGGGCGGGCTGATGCGCGACTGCGCGCCCGAACCGGACGAGATCTGGCGTTTTTCCCCGGTCTTCGACCTGAACCTGTTCCGGCTTTTTCGCAAGGGCCACGACCACCGCCGCACGGCGTTCCGCCTGTTTCTGTTACTGGCGATCGTTTTCGCCGAGTTCCTGCGCTGGTCCTTCGGCGAGATCTTCGGCGGGAAGGCGATCTTCTCGCTGCACCCAGGCGAACCGGGCACCCATCCGCTGCTGCACGTCGCCGTCTACGTCACCACGCTGTTCGCCGTCACCCTGCCGCTGAAAATCTGGAAGGACGCGCGCAACGAAACCAAGCTGGAAACCCAGGCGCGCCTGCTCACCGAAGCGCGGCTCCAGGCGCTGACCAGCCAGATCAACCCCCATTTCCTTTTCAACACGCTCAACTCGGTTTCTTCGCTGATCCGCGTGAATCCGGACCAGGCGCGCGCGGTGGTATACAAGCTCTCCAACATTCTGCGCAAGCTGCTGCGCAAGGGCGAATCGTTTTCCCCGCTGCGCGATGAGCTGGCCTTCATCGACGACTACCTCGCCATCGAGATGATCCGCTTCGGCGACAAGCTGCGCTTCGAAAAGCAGGTGGAGGCGGCCACGCTCGACCGGCTGGTGCCGTCCATGTTGCTGCAACCCCTGGTGGAGAACTCGCTGAAGCATGGGCTCAGCGGAAAGATCGAGGGCGGCACGCTGCGGGTCGGTAGCCGCCTGGTCGACGGCCGCCTCTATCTGACGGTGGCCGACGACGGCGTGGGTATCGCCGAAGCCCGCCTGGCGACGCTGCTCGAGCAGGGCATCGGCGTCAGCAACGTCAACGAGCGCCTGAAGGTCCTGTTCGGCAACGATTACCGGATGACGATCGACTCGCGGCCGGGCGAAGGCACCCGCACCGAGATCGAACTGCCCGAACTGAGTCCCGCTCCCGAAGAACCCGCGCCCACCGCCGCCTGAGCCCCGTGCTATACATAACGGGGAAGGGAGAGCCCTACAGAATGGAATCCGATCGCAGGGACTTTTTGAAAGCGGCGGCGGGCGCGGCCCCGCTGTTTGTGCCCCGCAGCGCCTGGGGCGCCAACAACCGCCCCAATTTCGCTCTCATCGGCGCCGGCGGCCGCGGCCGCTATTTGAACAAGATCGTCCAGCAGGACGGCCCCAAGTGCGTGGCCATCGCGGAAGTCTACGAACCCAAC
>CAYOTD010000659.1:0-3257 GCA_964406685.1 uncultured Solibacteraceae bacterium
GCTCGGTCACGCTCACCAGCATCACGTTCATGATGACGATGCCGCCCACCACCGCCGAGATCGAGCTCACCATCACGAACACGGCGAAGAAAGCCGAGCTGATGCTCTGCCACAGCGCGATGTAGCTCTGCGCCGTGCCGATGTAGAAATCGTCCTCGCGGTTGCCCGTCAGGTGCCGCCGCGCGCGCAGCACCACTCGCGCCTCGTCCTGCGCCCGCTCGAAGGCCTGCTCGCCGGTCTTCGCCTTCACCTGGATCACGATGCTGAAGCGCCCGCCCCGCAAACCCAGGTAAGCGCCCATCGGAATCACAGCGAAGTTGTCTAGCTCCTGCCCCAGCACGCAGCCCAACCGCTCGTAGGTCCCGATGACGGTGAACTCCTGGTTGCCGATCCGGATCACCCGCCCCAGCGGATCGGCCCCGGTGAAGAACTCGTCGATGAGCTTGGCGCCCACCAGGCACACCGCCGCGCCGCGCTGGTCCTCCAGTTCCGTGAAGAAGCGGCCCTGCTCGATGGTCCGCGTGTCGATGTCCACCATCTCGGCGGTATAGCCGATGACGTTGGTGTCCTCGAGGTTGCGGTCCTGGTAACGCACCCGCATGTTGCTGGAAGACTGCCCTCCTACCCGCTCGCAGGACGGGCACCGCTCCGCCACCGCGCCCATGTCCTCCAGGGTGAGGTACTTGTTCCGCATCGCCCGGATCAGAACGGCGAAATCGGTCATGACCAGCGGCACCCGGCTGATCTGGAAAACGTTGGTCCCCAGGTTGGCGATCTTCTGCTCGACGTAGACGTTGGCCCCTTCCACCAGCGTCATCACCGCGATCAGGGTCGCCACGCCCATCGTCAGCCCAAGCATGGTGAGCGCGGCCCGCAGCTTGTGCGCCCCTAACGCGCCGGCGCTTTCCGAGAGATTGTCACTTGGCCGGAGCATGGATGCGCACGGTCTTCCCCATCATTGTACTTGCGCCGCCGCCTGATGTATGCTTGCCCACAAGACCATGACCAATGCCGCGAGTGTTCTGGCTGTTTTTCTCCTCGCCTCCTCCGCCTTCGCCGCCGACGTCGCCGGTAAGTGGAAGTCCGCGGTCGAAGGCCCGGACGGAAAGATGGAAATCACATTCAACTTCAAGGTGGACGGTAACAAAGTAACCGGTACCTCCACCTCGCCCATGGGAGAAGCGGCCGTCGAAGGCAAACTCGATGGAGACAACATCGAGTTCACCGTCAACGCCGGCGACTTCAAGATCCTGCACAAGGGCGCCGTCTCCGGAAAGGAAATGAAACTCAAGGTCGAAATGGGCGACCGCGCCTGGGACATGCTCGCCACGAAGATCGACTGAGCGCCGTGGAGCGGGTCTCAGACCTGCAATGCCGGCTTTCCTGCCGGCATCGAACCAGCCGGTCGCCTAATGACTTGCAGCCGCTCTTGCCGCGGCGTCCTTCGGAATGGTCCAGAAGTAGACCTTCCGCCCGTCGATGTCTTCTGTCTTCTCCGGCTGCCAGTCGCCCATGTCGAAGGCGTGCGAGACCACGCGCGTCCCCGGCTTGAGTTCCTTCCACAGCTTGGGCCGCAGCTTCAGGTTGAGCGAGGTCAGCAGGTACAGCGTCACCACCGTGGCGTCCTTGAGGTTCGTCTCGAACAGATCGCCCTGGACGAATTTCACCTTGTCGCTGACCCCCGCGGCCTTGGCGTTGGCGGTGGATTCCGCGATCCGCTGCGGATCGATGTCCACCCCGATGGCATGGGCGCCGAACTTCTTGGCGGCCATGATTACGGTCCGTCCGTCCCCGCAGCCCAGATCGTACAGCGTGTCGTGCGGCCCGACCTTGGCCAGCTTCAACATGCCCTCGACCACCTGTTCCGGCGTCGGCACGAAAATCACGTCCGGCTCCCGCGCGGGAGCTGCGGCCTGCTGCGCGGCCAGCGGAAGCGCCAACGCCGCCAGCAGCAGGAAAGAAACGTAGCGAAGCGATCGAATCTGCATCCATCCTCCTCGAGCGATCAAAACATACCAGCCTACCAGACTCCGGTACCTATATCCTGACGCCCACAGACCACAAAAGGTAACCCGCCGCCTGCCGCAGATACAACCCCCACTGGCGCGCCCACCCGGCCGGCGCCGTCGGCCGCGGCGACCCGTACACCGTCAGCCCGCGGAACTCGAGCATCTTCTTCACCCGGAAAATGTGGTAGCCGTCGCTCACCACAATGGCCGATTGAAGATTCATCCGCCGCATGATCTCGGCCGCCGCCGCGGTGGACTGCGCCGTCGACTCCCCCTCCCGCTCGACGATAATCGCGTCCGACGGCACCCCCCGGCTCACCAGGTACGCCCGCCCCACTTCGCTCTCGGTGAAGTCCGGATCTCCGCCCGCCCCGCCCGTGGTCAGCAGCCGCCGGGAAAGCCCGCGCTCATACAACTCGAACCCGTGGTCCAGCCGCGCCCGCAGCACCGGCGAGGGCCGCCCCCGGTACTCGGCCGCGCCCAGAATAATAATGACGTCCGCCGGCCGCGCCTCGTCGATCGTCGATTGCCGCTCGATCTCCCGCGCCACCCCCAGCAGGCGCCCGGCCGCCGCCGCCGCCGCAAGCAACATCAGGAGGTACGTCAAACGTCTCATCCGCTCTCTGTCCGGCAGTTCCTATTCAGTCTACACTTGAGTTGACGGGAGGTGGCGCGACCGGCGCGGCATGCAGCTGACCAGTGCGAAAAATCCCCTGCTCAAGGACGTCCGCAAGGCCATCGTCCGCGGCACGCTGACCGAAAACGGCTGCGCGGTCGCTGAAAGCTTCCACCTGCTGGAAGAAGCCCTCCGCAGCGACTGCCCCGTCGAAGCCGTCCTCGCCGCCGAAAGCGTCCGCACCGCCGTCGAGCAGCACGTCCGCCGGCTCAGACAACTCCGCGTCCTCGTCCTCCCCGACGACCTGTTCGCCCGCCTCTCCAGCACCGACGCCAGCCAGGGCGTCATCGCCCTCGTCCGCCCTCCGGCCTGGCAACTCGAGCAGCTCTTCCGCGGCCGGTCGCTGGTCGTCGTTCTGGATGGACTCCAGGACCCCGGCAACGCCGGCGCCATCCTGCGCGCCGCCGAAGCCTTCGGGGCCACCGGCGCCGCGTTCCTGAAAGGCACCGTCAGCCCCTACAACCCCAAAGCCATGCGCGCCTCCTCCGGCAGCGTCTTCCGCCTGCCCCTGGTCACTTCCCTCGACCCCGACCTCGCCCGTGCCGCCTTCGAGCAGCGCCGCCTCGATCTCT
>CAYOTD010000660.1:0-3251 GCA_964406685.1 uncultured Solibacteraceae bacterium
GGCCTGGTGGTGGGGTTGGCCGGCACGGGAGACAAGCGCCAGACGGTGTTCTCCTCGCAGAGCCTGGCGAACATGCTCGAGCGCATGGGGGTGTCGATCTCTCCCACCGCCATCCTGGTGCGCAACATGGCGGCCGTGATGGTGACGGCCACGCTGCCTCCGTTCGCGCAGACGGGCGGCCGGATCGACGTCACGGCGGCGGCCCTGGGCGACGCTTCGACACTACAGGGCGGGGTCCTGCTGCTGACGCCACTCAAGGCCGCCGACGGTCAGACCTACGCCGTGGCGCAGGGCCCGGTGGTGACCGGCGGCTTCGCCGCGGGGAGAGGCGGAAACACCCAGACGGTCAACCATCCCACCACCGGACGGGTGCCCAGCGGCGCCATTGTCGAACGCCGGCCGCCGTCCCCGGCGCCGGGGGCGCGGCTGCGGTGGCAGTTGCACCAGGCCGATTTCACCACCGCGGCCCGGGTGGCCGAGACGATCAACCGCAAGTTCGGCGGCGCGCAGACGCCTCTGGCCCAGGCCGAAGGACCGTCGGTGGTGATGGTCGCCACCCCGAAGTCGTTCGAGGGGAAACCGGTGGAGTTCATCGCGGCGCTGGAAAACCTGACGGTGGAAGCCGACCGGCGGGCGCGCATCGTGATCAACGAGCGGACCGGCACCATCGTTCTGGGCAAGCAGGTTCGCGTGGCCCCGGTGGCCATTCTCCACGGCGGCCTCACGGTGGAGATTCAGACCACACTGACGGTTTCCCAACCGGCGCCGATGTCGGCGGGCGAGACCAAGGTAGTACCCCAGACTACGACCACGGCCAAAGAGGAG
This sequence comes from uncultured Solibacteraceae bacterium, assembly GCA_964406685.1. Classification (GTDB taxonomy): domain Bacteria; phylum Acidobacteriota; class Terriglobia; order Bryobacterales; family Bryobacteraceae; genus JACQZT01. Next base: position 826 of record CAYOTD010000660.1, read on the forward strand.
AGGGCGCGCAACGTGACGCTCAAGGAGGGCGCCACGGTGGAGGAGATTGTCCGGGCGCTGATGGCGGTGGGCTCCACCGCGCGCGACATCATCGCGATCCTCCAGAACCTGCGCGCCGCGGGCGCGCTGGAGGCCGACCTGGAGGTCATCTAAATGATCCAGCCGCTTTCCCCGTTCCTGACCGCTCCCACCCCGACGGCGGCGAAAGGCGATCCGGAGAAGATCGCCTCGACAGCCGGCGAGTTCGAAGCCCTGCTGATCGGCTCCCTGCTGAAATCGATGCGCGAAGCGGGCGGGGCGGGGTGGCTGGGAACCGGCGACGACAAGTCGTCGGAATCCCTGATGGAGCTTGCCGAGCAGCAACTGGCGCAGATGATGGCGGCCCAGGGCGGCCTCGGGCTGGCACGAGTCGTCGCCCAGGGGCTAACGCAGGAATCCGGCGGCCAGGCCGCCGCGGAGCCATCCACCAACACAAACCCCTCCGGCAGCCGATAAGATCAGCAGGCAGAAGACTCCAGCCATGCAGATCAACGGATACCGCATCCACGTTGTTGGGTTGTCGGCGAGCCGGCCCGGAGCGGCCAAGGCGCGATCCGCCCGCGGGTCGCGCAAGACGGACTCGGCGGATGCAAGATCTCTGTCCTGGTTGACTTTGGAGCCCGAGGTGGAACACGCGCCCTCGGCGGCGCTGTTGGCGGCGGTTCAGGACGGCAGTTACTGGGTTCCGGCGCCGGAGGTCAGCCGGGCGCTGGCCGAAGAGCACGTCAATATCCGGCCTTAGCGGGAGGGGCGGGAACACTTACATTCCCGGTTTGGTGGCAGGACCGGGGACGGGCACAACCTTCAGCAGGTGCAACTGAGCGGGGTGTAATCGGCCGGCACTTCTTCCCCGTACGCCGCGGCAGGAGTGGAGGATGCGTGGGAGGAGCTTGCGTGGCAGGAGTTCCAGGCGTCGGCCAGGGAGGCGAGAAGCTTCTCGGTTTCCTCCAGCGGCGGTTCGATCTGGCGCGAATTGGCTTCGATGAGCAGTCCCTGCATGTAGGCGTAGAGCTCCACCAGGTTGCGGCTCAACTGCTTGCCGGCTTCGTGGTTCACCGACAAGGCGAGTTCATTGAGGATATTGCTGGCCCTGGTGATGGCGCGGGAGCGCTCGCGGATGCGGCCGTTGCGCAACTCGGTGCGGGCCTGGCGCACCGCGTCGAGCGCGGCGCGATACAGGATCGCCACCAGTTCGACCGGATCGGCCGTCAAGATCTTCGATTCCAAGTAAGCTTCGTAAGCGTTATTCGCCATTCCTAGTCTCGACCCTTACCATATCGACGATGTCTGCGAGGGTTGCAGTGGAACTGGGGAATCAGTTCCCTTCGAACTGCAAGTACTCGGCCATCCGCAAGGCGTATTCCGGAGGAATCTGCCGGATGACCTCTTTGGTGGTTTTGTCGATGATGCGCACCAGCGGCCGCCGGGTTTCGCGGTCGATGACGAAGGTGAGTTCGCTGTTCTCCCCGAACATCTCGGTCGCATTCAATGCCTTGACGGCCTGTACGATCTGGCGCTGGTCGGCTGATACTTCCGGAGCGGGAGCCGTTTGCACGGTCGACGCCGTAAGCACCTCGGTTTGCAAGGTTCCAACTTCCATTACCTGCTCCTCTCTGGCGAGGGGCAACGCCCTCATTGCACCTTATCGGCGCGGGCGGAGGAATTGACAGAGAATTGTCAGGCCAGATTCAGAACCTGCCGGACGGTGCCCTTCTCGGCCTCTATCTTCTTCTGGAGCAAAAGGATGGCGTAGATCAACTGCTCCGGCCGGGGAGGGCAGCCCGGCACGTAGACATCCACCGGGATCACCTGGTTCACCGGCACCAGGGCGTAGTTGCTGAACACGCCGGTCGAGGTGGCGCAAGCCCCCATCGAGATGACCCATTTCGGTTCCGGCATCTGCTGGTAGAGACGCCGGATCACCGGCGCCATCTTATTGGAAACCCGGCCGGCGATAATCATCAGATCCGCCTGCCGCGGCGAGCCCCGGAAGACCTCGGCCCCGAAGCGCGAGATGTCGAAGCGCGAAGCGCCCATCATCATCATCTCGATGGCGCAGCAGGCCAGCCCGAAGGTCATCGGCCAGATGGAGTTCTTGCGCGCCCAGTTCAGCGCCCGGTCCAGCGTGGTCAGCAGGATGCCTTCGGTGAGGTCCTGATCGCCTTCCCGATCGATGCGGGCGAAGAGTTCTTCGACCGATCCCGTTTCCGGCGCCGTCGGCCTTTCCATACCGCTCATTATCTCATGCGGGAGCAAGAGTCACCGGGGGGAGACGAAACCACGAGGAGGATGGAAGGAAGGCGGCCGGACTTGCCACCGCGACCGGCCGCCTCGAGGAGGGGGCTACAGCTTCTCAGAGGGTCCCACGCGCACCGGCCGCGAGCGCT
>CAYOTD010000661.1:0-3245 GCA_964406685.1 uncultured Solibacteraceae bacterium
GTCGATAACCAGCCGACCTCGGACGGGCACAAGGGCCAGAAGGGCGACCGCAACTCGCCCACTGTCTACAACTCCGGCGGCCACTTCGCCCAGTTCTGGGACGGACGCGCGGCCAACATCGAAGAGCAGGCCAAGGGCCCGGTATTGAACCCCGTCGAGATGGCCATGCCCGGCGAGAAGCAGGTGGTCGCGGTGCTGAAGTCGATGCCCGAATATGTCGCGGCCTTCAAGAAGGCGTTTCCCGAGGATAAGAACCCGGTCACCTACGACAACATGGCCAAGGCCATCGGGGCTTTCGAGCGCAGACTGGTGACGCCGTCGCGCTGGGACAAGTTCCTCAAGGGCGACCAGGCGGCTCTGACCGGCGAGGAGAAGACCGGCTTCAACGCCTTCGTCGCCGCCGGATGCCAGACCTGCCACTCCGGCGTGCTGCTGGGCGGCAACATGTACCAGAAGCTCGGCGTCCTGAAGCCGTACCCGGACGAAAGCGACCCCGGCCGCGCCAAGGTGACCAAGAGCGACTCCGACAAGATGTTCTTCAAGGTCCCCTCGCTGCGCAACATCGAGAAGACCGGGCCGTACTTCCACAGCGGCAAGGTGGCCGGGCTCGACATCGCGGTCAAGCACATGGCCGAGTACCAGCTCGGCAAACCGCTGACCGAGGCCGAGACGAACTCGATCATCGCCTTCCTCAAGTCGCTGACCGGCGAGCTTCCCTCCGAATACATCCGCAAGCCGGAGTTGCCCAAGAGCACGCCCGCGACCCCGAAGCCGGACACCTCGGATTAGCGCGGCACGTACTTGGGCCGCACCAGGAAGACGTAGGACGCCACGCCCAGAATCAGGAAGACCCAGATGGCCTGCATCGGCGCCTGGTAGCCGCCGGTGGTTTCCTTCAGCCACCCGGTGAGCAGCGGCGCGACGATGCCGGGCAGGTTGGCGGCGCAGTTCTGCACGCCCACGATGCGGCCCACGGCGGCGCCGGGGATCAGGGTCTGCGTCAGCGCCCAGTAGTTGGCGGTCATCAGCCCCAGGCCGCTCAGAGAGAACACGGCGAAGAACAGCGCCATGGCATTCGAATCCGAGAAGGCGCCGATCAGTTCGGTGGAGGCCACCAGGAAGCCGGCGATGGTGAATCCCTTGCGCACTTTGACCGCGTCGAAACCGCGGTCGATCATGCGGTCGGCGGCCCATCCCGCCAGGATCGCCACCACCGCCATGCCCGTGAAGCTGAACATCGTGTACCAGCCCATGGAGTTCAGCGACAGGTGGCGCTGTTCGACGAAGTAGGCCGGCATCCAGGTCATGCAGTAGTAGACGAAGTACTGGTAGCAGAACGTGCCGACGACCGTGCCCCAGATGACCGGACTGGCGATGACGCGCGCGAAAGGCACGGACGGCGCGGAGGAGCGGGCGGCGCCCGCCTTCTCGATCGCGCGGTCGTCGTCGCGCACCAGCACCAGCCAGGGCGCCAGCCACACCAGGCAGCCCAGCCCCAGAATGACGAACATGTTCTGCCACCCGTAGGCGACCATGAGCCAGGTGGCAATCTGCACCCCGACCGCCGGGCCGAACTTGGCCGCCGCCATGTACAGGCCGACGGCGAGGCCCCGCTGATTCTCCGCGCAGTGGAAGCGGATCCAGCGCATCCCCGCCGGCGTCACCACCGATTCGCACACTCCCAGCAGCAGGCGCAGCGTGAACAGTTGCCGCATCGAGCCGGACAGCGCCGTGCCCGCCGAAACCAGGCTCCAGAGCCCCAGCGCCGCGGCGAAGGGGAACTTCACCCCGTGCCGGTCGACGAACCAGCCGGCCGGGACTTGCAGCGCGGCATAGGACCAGAAGAAGGCCGAGTTCAGCGCACCGCGGTCGGTGTCGGTCAGTTGATAGTGCTGCTTGAACTCGGGCAGCACCATCACCACCGACAGGTTCACCCGATCGAAATAGGCGATCATGATGCCCGCGCACAGCAGCGCGATGATCGCCCACCGGCGCCGGGAGGTGATGCCGCCGCCAACCCTCAGGCCGTCCTGGGTGCTTTCGGACATGGAAGAGACGAAAGTACCACAATCGCGCCGGCGGAACGCGAAACAAGCGGGTGCGATTCTGTTTGCTTTGCCGGGCGCGCCGCGGACAGAATAGAATGGCGTCTATGCAACTGCGGGTGCTGGCGTTTGTACTGGCTGGGGGAAAGGGCACCCGGCTCTATCCGTTGACCAAGGAGCGGGCCAAGCCGGCCGTGCCCTTTGGCGGCCGCTACCGGATCATCGACTTCGTTCTCAGCAACCTGGTGAACTCCGGCATCTACTCGATCTACGTCCTGATCCAGTTCAAGAGCCAGTCGCTGCTTCAGCACCTCTCCGGCGGCTGGGAGTTCTCCGGCATCCTGAAAAACCACTTCATCATTCCGGTCCCGGCGCAAATGCGCACTCCCGGCGAGACCTGGTACCGCGGAACCGCCGACGCCATCTACCAGAACATCAACCTGATCGAGCAGACCGGACCCGACGTGGTGGCCATCTTCGGCGCCGACCACATCTACCGGATGAACATCCGCGAGATGATCGAGTACCACCTGGCCAGGGGTTCGGAGGCCACCGTGGCCGCCATCCCCGTGCCCTGCGCCCTCGCGCGCGAGTTCGGCGTGATCGAAGCGGCTCCCAACGGCGCCATCCTGGGCTTCCACGAGAAGCGCATCGACGCGCCCTCCATGCCCGCCGATCCCGAGCGGGTCTACGCCTCGATGGGTAACTACGTCTTCTCCACCCGGTTGCTGCTGGAGGAACTCCACAAGGACGCCGAGAACGAAGACTCGGCCCACGACTTCGGCCGCGACATCCTGCCCGGCCTCGTGGGCCGGTCGCCCATGTACGCCTACGACTTCCAGACCAACCACATTCCCGGCGACCCGCCGGACAAGCCGGCCTACTGGCGCGACGTCGGCACCATCGACGCTTACTACGAAGCCAACATGGATCTGCGCGCTGTATCCCCCGCGCTGAACCTCTACAACAAACAGTGGCCGCTGCGCACCGCCGGCTACCACGACGCCCCCGCCAAGTTTACCTTCGACGAAGAGGGACGTCGCGGGCACGCCATCGACTCCATCATCTCCGGCGGGGCGATTCTTTCCGGCGGCGAGGTGCGCAACTCCGTGCTGGGTCGGGGCGTGCGGATCCACGCCAGGGCCCTGGTGGAGGATTCCATCCTGTTCGACAACGTGGACCTCGGCCGCGGCGCCAAGG
>CAYOTD010000662.1:0-3243 GCA_964406685.1 uncultured Solibacteraceae bacterium
CAGCGTCCCCCTTGGATGGGCGACCGCCAGGCCATGCGCTTCGGCAACCAGCGCAACCGCGGGCGCGAATCCATCCGCTTCGGCTCCAACTTCTCGCTGCGCAACTCGGCCCTCGACGCGCGTACCTATTCGCTCACCGGCCAGACCGTCGGCAAGCCCTCCTACTCGCAGTCGCGTTTCGGTTTCACCATGGGCGGACCGTTGCGCATTCCCAAATTGATCGACGACGAGAAGACGTTCTTCTTCGTCAACTACAACGGTACCCGCAGTCGGAACCCTTACAACGGCGTGGCGACGCTCCCCTCGCTGCTCGAGCGCGCGGGCGATTTCTCGCAGTCCGTGAACCAGGGGTCGGTCTCCATTTATGACCCGCTCACCAACCTGCCCTTCCCCGGCAACGTGATCCCCACGTCGCGCTTGAGCTCGGCGGCCCTGGGACTGCTCAACTACATCCCGCTGGCCAATCAGTCGGGCACCATCCGCAACTATCAATACGTCACTTCCTATCCGAACGACTCCGACAACCTGGGCATCCGCTTCATGCGCAGCATCACCACGAAGGACCGCCTCGCCGTCGGCTACAGCCTGCAACGGCGCGGCGGCGAGTCGGTGCAGCTCTACGGCTTCCGCGACACCTCCAGCGGACGCGGCCAGAACGCGGACCTCAGTTGGACCCACACCATCCGCCGCGGCCTGATCAACACCCTGCGGCTGGCTTTCAACCGCAACCGGAGTGACACCGTTCCCTACTTCGCCTACGGGGGCGACGTCGCCTCCGAGCTGGGCATCACCGGCGCTTCATCCAGTCCCCTCAGTTACGGCCCGCCCAACCTCTCGTTCACCAATTTCGGCGGCCTCACCGACGGCAGCCCCTCGCTCAGACGCACGCAATCCACCTCGCTCAACGAGGGGCTGCTGTTGGTGCGTGGTCGGCATTCGTTCCGCTTCGGCGGCGAGTACCGGCGCACCCAGATCAACAGCTTCTCCGAACAGAATGGCCGGGGTACCTTCACCTTCACCGGGCTGGCGACCAGCGCGCTGGACTCTTCCGGACAGGCCGTCTCGAACACCGGCTTCGATTTCGCCGATTTCCTGCTCGGCCTGCCCCAGTCCAGCTCGGTGCGCTACGGATCCAGCGACATCTACTTCCGCGGTTCGGCCATCAACTGGCACGTGCAGGACGATTTCCGCCTCCGGTCCAACCTCAGCATCAACTTCGGCCTGCGCTATGAGTACCTGACGCCGGTGAGGGAGAAATACGACCGCATGGCGAACCTGGATATCGCGCCCGGCTTCACCGGCGTCGCGGTGGTTACTCCCGGCTCGACCGGACCCTACACCGGGGTCTTCCCCGTCGGCTTGATCGATTCCGACCCCAACAACTTTGCTCCCCGCATCGGGCTGGCCTGGAAGCCGATCCCCAAGGATTCGCTCCAGGTCCGCCTCGGCTACGGCATCTACTTTAACGGCTCGGTTTATGACCAGGCGGCCAACCGGCTGGCGCAGCAGCCGCCCTTCGCCAAGTCGGTCTCCCTGGTCACCAGCCTGACCCGTACGCTTACTCTCCAGAACGGCTTCGCCACTTCGCCTTCCACCTCGGTTACTAACACGTATGCGGTCGACCGTGGCTACCGCGCCGGTTATGCTCAGACCTGGAGCTTCTCCATCCAGCATGACCTCCCCGCGGGGTTCCTGTTCGAGACCGGCTATCTCGGGACCAAGGGCACGCGGCTCGACACGCAGCGAATCCCCAACCGCGCCGTCTCCGGTTCGGCCCTCACCGCCGAGGACAACCGCTTGATCGGATATGCCACCGGTTTCATCTACGACAGCTCGGAAGGCAATTCGATCTATCACGCGGGGCAGTTCCGCCTGACGCGGCGCTTCCGCCGCGGTATCTCCACCAACGTGCTGTACACTTACTCGAAGTCCATCGACAACGTGTCCACCTTCGGCGGCGGCGGCACGGTGGTCGTGCAGAACGACAAGGACATGCGCGCCGAGCGCGGCCTGTCCACCTTCGACCAGCGGCACACGCTCAACCTCTCCTACATGCTGACCTCGCCCTGGGGCTCCGGCGCCCGCTCGCAGGTCCACGGGCTCGCCGGGAGGTTGCTCGCCAACTGGACCCTCACCGGCGCCGTTATCGCCCGGTCGGGCACGCCGCTCACCGCCAGCGTGGCCGGCAACCGGTCGGACTCCAGCGGCACCGGTGTCGTGGGCAGCAGCCGCGCCGACGCGACCGGCCAGTCGATCGCCAGCGACACCGGCTTCTTCAACCTCCTCGCCTTCACCACACCGGCTGCCGGCCTGTTCGGCAACGCCGGCCGGAACACGATCCCCACGCCATTCCAGCTTACGTTGAACTCCTCCTTCGGACGCGCCTTCCAATTTGGCGAGCGGCGCTCGGTGGACCTCCGCATCGAGGGCAACAATGTGCTGAACCAGGTCAATATCACCCGCATCGCCACCACGGTGAACGCGTCCAACTACGGCCTGGCTACCGGCGCCGGCTCGATGCGCTCGGTCAACCTCAACCTGAGATTCCGGTTCTAGCGATGAACATGAGAAGATCCTGGAAGAACGCCGCCGCCGTGCTGGTCTCGGCAAGTATGCTGGTCGCGCAGCAGCCCGCTCCCACCGCCAAGTTCTCGGTCACCAGCCAACTGGTCATCGTGAATGTCAGCGTCCGCGACCGCTCCGGCCGCTCCGTCGACGGATTGACCGCGAAGGATTTCACCGTCTTCGAGGACGGCAAGCCGCAGAAGATCGCGGTGTTCGAGCGTCAGCAACTGGAGGCCGAACCCGTGACGCCCGTGGCCGCTCCCGCGCCGGCCGCCACTCCCGCCACCCCCGCCCGCAAGCCGCGGATCACCCCTTCCGCTCCCGGCCAGGTTCGCTTCAAGGACCGCCGCCTGCTGGTGCTGTACTTCGACTTCTCCTCCATGGCCACCGAGGACCAGTTTCGCGCCCAGAAGGCGGCCCTGGACTTCCTCGACAAGCGCCTCACTGCGTCCGACGTGGTCGCCATCATGGCCTTCTCCAGCAAGCTGCAAGTGCTGGAGGACTTCACCGCCGACCGCGACCGGCTGAAGGAGATCATCAAGGGCTTTCACATCGGCGAGGCCAGCGAGCTCGCTGCCGAAGGCGCCACCACGTCCGAATCGGATGAGACCGGCGACAGCTCCGCCTTCACCGCCGATGAGACCGAGTTCAACGTCTTCAACACCGATCGCAAGCTGA
>CAYOTD010000663.1:0-3242 GCA_964406685.1 uncultured Solibacteraceae bacterium
CCGCCAGCCGGGCGCGCTGCGTCCGGGTGGCCGGCGCCGGGGCCTGCGGCGCGACCGCAGGGGGTTCGGGCGGCGGGGCGGCCGGTCTTGGTGGCGGGGCCGCGGGGGCCGCTTTCGCTCTGGCTTCCGGAGGAGATGCCTCCTCGCCGTCGGCCGTCAGGGCGAGTTCCGTCTGCCATTCCACGCTCCAGGTCCAGACCGGCACGGAGAGGCGCGGCCGGCCGCCGCGCCGGAGCGCGATCAGATCCGGGGTCGCCGGTATCGGAGGCGCCATTCGCGGCGGCGGCGCCTTGGGAGCCGACGGCGGGCGTCCCTCCACGTCCGGCCGCGCGGCGACCGCCACCCCCCCCGCCACGGGGGGTGTCACGCTTCTGGCTCCCCCGCCACTGGCCGCCGCGGCCGCCGCGGGCACGCTTCTTCGTTCCACCCGCGCCGTGCTGGCCGCCGCCGGCTCGCTGTCGGTGTCCGTTTCACCGAGCAGCCGGCGAAGGGCGAGGCGGCTATACTCTTCCTGGTACTTCTCCTTGTGCTCGCGGCAGCAAAATGCGCCCGGCCCCGAGATCCGCTCCAGCAACGGCAGCGGTTTCCCGCAGTATCGACAAGTTGCCACAGCTCCTCCCGCTTGGTGTTCTATCCGATGCTAACCTGAGTTACTTCGGGATTCCAGATTCTAAAGGCCTTACGACAAGAGACAAAGGTGATTTTTGAGAGAGCATTAAGTGGGAGGCCTTAGTCCCCCTGTACGATTCTTCGTCCATACTGAATCAGACGGGAAACACCTTTTCAGCGTGGCCTGTCGCGGAGAAGTGCAATGTCAAAAAGAGAAGAGATCCAACACCGCTTGGAGGAACTCCGGGATGCGGTGCCGGAGCTGAAAGGGGTGCTACTGGCCTCCATCGAGGGCCTGCCGGTGGCGCACTCGTTCTCCAATGCGGCCGACGCGCAGCGAGTGGCGGCGATGGCGGCGGCGGCGTCTTCCCTCGGCCGGAGGGTGGCCGATCAGCTCGCCGTGGGCACGTTGTCCGAAGTGTGCGTGAGCGGTTCGGATGGGCACCTGTTTGTCTATCTGGCCGGATCGCGGGCGGTCCTGGCGGTCCTGGGACCGGTGGAGTCCAACGCCGGCCTGATCCACCTGGAAGCCCGCAACGCCGCCCAGAGTATCGGACAACTACTGTAGCGGCGCGCGGCGGGAGGCGGAGGAGACCAGGTCGCCGAAGCCGGCCAGCAGGTCGTACTTGTTCTGCCAGGTCGTGTACAGGATTCCAACCGCGTTCGGGATCTCGTTCAGCGCCTCCCTCCACCCGCGCGGATTGTCGAGGTTGCCGCCGCCGTAGTACGCGCCGGCGAAGGTGCGGAACCCCAACCCCGAGAAGTGGGCCAGGCTCTCGCGCCGACTGGCATAGTACCAACACATTATTACCAGGTCGCTGGGAGTGTGCTCCATTAGGTCTCGGGCTTGGACATGCAGAGGGTCACCTGCCCGCTGTGATGCCGATGCCGTGGTGGTAGCTCAGGCGCAGGGGCTCGTCCTCCCGGATGCGGCCGCCGGCCAGCGGGCGGATCGGGGCCCTTCGTGATCGAAGCGGATCGGGATGAGTTCCCGCCCGGCCTCGTGAGCAATCCTCTTCACCCGCTCGGCGCGGCTGAACCAAGCCTCCGGTTGCAGGTCGATCCGGTCGAGCCCGGCCGCCAGCACCATCCCGTTCAGACCGTGCTCGGAGGCCGTGCGCGATGGCGCGGATCTCCTCGCCATGGCCGTCCGCGGCGGGGAGTCTACTGAAGCGTGGCGCTCTCCCAGAGCGGGATCGAGGCGCGCCCCCGGTTGGCGGCGCCGGCCTTGCGTTCCTGTTTGGCCTTATACATGCGCCGGTCGGCCTCGGCCAGCAGGCGGTCGGGGTCGTTGCCGTCGTCGGGATAGTGGGCCGCGCCGATGCTCATGCGGCAGAGATCCTCGCCCAGTGTCTCCTGGCCGGTGATGCCGGCCAGAAGCGAGAGGCGCGTCGTCTTGGCGGCGGTGTCCTCCACGCGCAAGCCCGGCAGAGTCAGCACGAACTCGTCGCCTCCCATGCGCGCCACGTAGTCGTACTCGCGGCAGCTCTCCCGCAGTGCCTTGGCGACGGCCTTCAGCAGCCGGTTGCCCTCCAGGTGCCCGAACCGGTCGTTGACCTGCTTGAACCCGTCCAGGTCGCACACCAGCACGCAGAGAGGAGTGTTGGAGCGGCGGCAGCGGGCCACTTCGGCGTCCAGGTGGAGGAACAGCGAGCGGGCGTTAGGCAGTCCTGTCAGGAAGTCGGTGGTTGCCGAGGTCTCCACCTGCCGGTACTTGAGGGCGTTTTCCACCGAGAGCGCCACCTTGCCGCTGATGGCCAGCAGGATGCGCAGATGATCGCGGGTGAAGGCGTCCTTTTCCGACTGATAGAGGGTCAGCACCCCCACCGTGCCGTTCACTCCCTCCAGGGGCACCGCCAGTGCCGACCGCAGGGTGCTGAACCGGGTCGCGTCGCTGTGATAGCCCGGCTCGACGGCCGGATTGCCGTTGATGATCGGCTTGTGGGTCTCGGCCACCCAGCCCGACAGCCCCTGGCCGACGGGCATGTCCAGCGCCGAGAACAGGCGGCAGTGTTCGCCCGTCACATAGACCGGCGCCAGCCGGCCCTCGCGCTGGACGTAGATGGCCATGGAATCGTAGGGAACCATGCGCCGGAGGCGCACGGCCAGCACCGAGAGCGTCTCATCGAGACTCAGTGACGTGCCCAGGTCCTGCGTCAGTTCGAACAGGGCCTGCACTTCCTGGCGCGCCGCCGCGATGGAGGCCATGAAGTCGCCACGCTCGGCTTTGCCCGGCTCGGGCGCTTTGATGGTCTCGAAACCGGCGGCGGGCGCCGGGCCGTGTTCGACGCGAACCGTCCGCTGCGGTTTGGGTTGGGGCTTGTGTCCTTCCTGGGCCATCCGCTCCAATTCCACGAAGCGCCGTTCCAGCACGCCGACCACGGCCGGGTCGTAAGCCTTTCCGGCTTCCGAGGCGACCACCCGCATGGCCTCTTCCAGCGGGAGCGCCCGGCGGTACTGGCGGTCGGTGGCCAGGGCGTCCAGGCAGTCCACCGCGGCCAGGATGCGCGCTCCGATCGGGATCTCCTCTCCCCTGAGGCCGTCCGGGTATCCTTTTCCATCCCAACGCTCGTGGTGAGAGCGGACAATGGGCGCCACCGGATAGGGGAACTGGACCTGCTCGACGATCTCGG
>CAYOTD010000664.1:0-3238 GCA_964406685.1 uncultured Solibacteraceae bacterium
CGTTCCTTGCCGATGACGCGGTAGTACCATTCCCACGCCGCCGGATTGATGGGCTCGCCCACCGAACCGAGCAGCCGAAGGCTGGACAGGTCGTGCCCGTTCGGCCACTTCTCACCCTGGCGGATCAGGGCGCGAATGGCGGTGGGAGATGTATAGAAGATGTTGACCCGGTACTTCTCGACGATCCGCCACCAACGGTCGAAGGCCGGCGTGTCGGGGGCGCCCTCATACATAACCGTGGTGGCGCCGGCCGACAGCGGGCCGTAGACGATGTAGCTGTGGCCGGTGACCCAGCCGATGTCGGCGCTGCACCAGTAGGTGTCCTCTTCGTGCAGGTCGAAGACCCACTTGACGGTCATGGTGGCCTGGAGGAGGTAGCCGCCCGTGGTGTGCAGAATGCCCTTGGGCTTGCCGGTGGTCCCGGAGGTGTAGAGGACGTAAAGGGGATGCTCGGCGTCAAGCGGTTCGGCTGGGCAATCCTCCGAAGCGGTTTCGTCCAACTCGTGCCACCAGTGATCGCGCCCGGCGGCCATCTCTGTTGGCGATCCGGTGCGGCGGCAGACGATGACGTCCTTCACTGTTGGGCACTCCGTGAGCGCCTCGTCGACGGCGGGCTTGAGCTTGATCTCCTTGCCGCGGCGCCAGCCGCCGTCGGCGGTGATGACCACCTGCGCTCCCAGGTCCTGGATGCGGGCCTTGAGCGCTTCGGCCGAGAAGCCGCCGAAGACCACGCTGTGCACGATGCCGAGCCGGGCGCAGGCCAGCATCGCGATGGCCGCCTCGGGGATCATCGGCATGTAGATGATAGCCCGGTCGCCCGCTGTGAGGCCGCGCGACTTGAGCACACTGGCGAAACGCGAGACCAGCCGGTGCAGTTCCTGGTAAGTAATGATGCGCTGGTCGCCCGGCTCTCCCTCCCAGATGATCGCCGCCTTGTTCTTGCGCGGCGTGGAGAGGTGGCGGTCAACGCAGTTGTAGCAGACGTTCGTTCTGGCGCCGACGAACCACTTGGCGAAGGGGGGATTCCACTCGAATACGTGGGACCACTTGTCGAACCAGTGAATCTCTCGTGCGGCCAGTTCTCCCCAGAACTCCTCGGGACGCTGGTGGGCACGCTGGTAGAGATCGCGGTAGGCTTCCATGCCCTGGACGTTCGCCCGGGACACGAACTCGGGTTTGGGCGGGTAGACTACTCCTTCGCTCATGGACGGGGTCGCTCCTCTGAGTACGATTTGTTAGATGATAGCAGACCCCGTCCGGGATTCCGTGGATTGCGCGGTTAGCTGTTCTCGCCGAGTTCGGCGGCGAAGCGGGCTGCGAGCTTCGCGCCCCAGCCGTTGAGCGCGCGCATCTTGCCGGCAAAGAAGCGCAGTACCGGAGGCTCCTCGTAGAACTCCAGGCCGCCGACCAGCTCGCGGTTCTTGAACAGCCACTTCAGCCGGTCCACGGCGTACTCGATGTGCGACATCGTGAAGACGCGCCGCGGAATGGCCAGACGCAGCAGCTCGAGATCGCTGAACACGTCGTTGCCGTCCTTATCCCGGTCCATCGAGACGGTGCCGCGCTCCATGCCGCGGACGCCGCTGATGATATACATCGCCGCGGCCAGCGCGCCGGCCGGGTACTGGGACTGCGGAACGTGCGGCAGGAAACGCATGGCGTCCACGTGGCAGGCCAGGCCGCCCGGAGGTGTCACCACCGGGATGCCGTTCTCGATCAGCCGCTCAACGAAGTACTTGACGAAATCGGCCGAGCTGGAGGCGACGTCGAGTTCCGTCATCTCGCGCACGCCCACCGCCATGGCTTCGATCTCCTTCGAGGACATCCCGCCATATGTGAAGAAGCCTTCGTAGACGGGCAGCCAGGGCCGGATCGCATCGAAATGCTTCTTCTCGTTGGTGGCGATGAAGCCACCGCGCACCGAGCAGCTCTTGCGGCCGGAAAGGTAGCAGATATCGGCGGCGGCCATGATCTCGCGGATGATCTCGGTGATGGTCGCGTTCTCGTAGCCCTTCTCGCGCTGGCGGATGAAGAAAGCGTTCTCGGAGATCAGGCTGCCGTCCACCACCAGCGGGATACCCAGCGGGGCGGTGATCGCCTTCACGGCGTTCAAGTTCTCCAGCGAGAACGGCTGTCCGCCGACCAGGTTTGTGGTGGCTTCCATGCGCACGAACGAGACGTGATCCCGCCCGGCCTCCTCAATGGCCGCCTTCAGCTTGCCGAGATCCATGTTGCCTTTGAACGGGCAGGTACTCTGCGTGTTCAACGCTTCGTCGGTAAACAGTTCCAGCACCCTGCCGCCGGCCAGTTCGAAGTGGGCTTTGGTGGTCGTGAAGTGATAGTTCATGGGCACGACATCGCCCGGCTTCACGAAGACCTTGGCCAGCAGGTGCTCGGCCGCGCGCCCCTGGTGGCAGGGCAACAGGTATTGGTAGCCGAAGACATCCTTCACCGCGTCGGCGAGCTTGTAGAAACTCTCCGAGCCGGCGTAGGCGTCGTCGGACTGCATCATGGCCGCAAGCTGGTTGTCGCTCATGGCGTTGGTGCCCGAGTCGGTCAACATGTCCATGAAAATGTCGCGCGTACGAAGCTGGAAGGTGTTGTAACCGCCCTCTTCGATGGCGCGAAGCCGCTCGGCAACCGGCGCCAGACGCACCTTCTGCACGATGCGGATCTTGTGGGTCTCGATCGGAATCTCCCGACCGTTGGAAAGACGTACACTCATTCAAAACACTCCCGAATTGGATTGATTCAGAGGATTGCCTGTCGACAAGACTCCGATCATACCATCGTGCCGCAGTGGATTTGCGGGTGTGTTGCTCTTCAATTCGATAGAAGCTTTTGCCACCTTGAGGTGGTGCTATGTGCGAACTCAGTCCAGTCCTTCGAAGAGGTCCTCGACGGGACGGCGCGGCAACGCCTTTCCCCAAGCGAAACGGAGAGCTTCGGTTGCCAGTCTGAGGTCGCAGTCGGGTTGATCGAAGAAGTGACGATTGACGCTGCCGCGCTGGGTGGCATGCGCAAGCAGCGCCTCGGTCTTGTGGCGGGACCAGGGGCGGATGTCAAACAGGACGTCGATGCCCGGCCGATACGCAAGATCACCCAGGGTGCCCATGAGGTAAGGCCGCAACGGGGCGGTCCACAGCACACGCTCGACGCAATGCGGCGCGCCATGCTCGGGATGCCAGCGTGGGTCGGCGGCGGCTGCGACGGCGTCCATCGTGAACCGTCCGCAGGC
>CAYOTD010000665.1:0-3223 GCA_964406685.1 uncultured Solibacteraceae bacterium
CCTACAACGAGAACGCCCAGGTCGGTTCATCGATGGGTTGCGACGCCAAAGACTTCAACAACGACGGCAAGGTGGACATTTTCTATAACAACCTGATGGGCCAGATCTGGCAACTGCTGCGCAATCGCGGCGACCTGTTCGTCAACTACTCCTCGCTGTCGAGGGTCCAGAAGCTGAGCATGCCATTCTCGGGTTGGGGCAACGGGTTCATCGACTACAACAACGACGGGTGGAAGGACATCTACTCTTCCAACGGCGACGTGGACATGATGAGCGACAAGTCCCCCCAGCACGACACGATGTTCGAGAACGTGGACGGCAAGGCGTTCCTGGATGTCTCCGCGGAAATGGGGGCGGACTTCCTGCCCAAGGGCTACCAGCGCGGTTCGGCCTTCGGCGATCTGAACAACGACGGGGCGCCGGACATCGTGGTGACCTCGCTCAACCAGCCGCCGCGCATTCTGCTGAACACCGGCGGCGGGAATCACTGGCTGGTCCTGAGTCTTGTGGGGCGCCGGAGCGCCCGCGATGCGATCGGCGCGAAAGTCAAGCTCACCACCGCCTCCGGCCGCGCGCTCTACAACCACGTGGCCATCAGCGTGGGGTTCATGTCCTCCAGCGATAAGCGGGTGCATTTCGGGCTCGGAACGGAACGCAGAATCGCGTCCGTCGAAATCCAGTGGCCGAGCGGGATCAGGCAGACGCTCAAGCACGTCGCCGGGGATCAATTCCTGAAGGTGGAAGAACCGCTGAAGTAGGTGGGACAGGCCCGCCGGGGGCCCGTCCCACCGCGTTCGAGATCAGAACTCGAACTTCACCGCCAACTGAACGACGCGCTTGCCCTGTTTCTGGGTCGCGTAGCCGAACAGCGGCGTGTTGAGCTTGCCCGTCGTGCCGTCAAACCCCAGAGTCAGGTTGGCGCCGCCCGGGAAAGACCACAGCGGATGGTTCAGGAAGTTGTATCCGTTGAAGCGGAATTGCAGCTTCCGTTGCTCGCCCAAATCGAAGTTCTTGAACAAGCCCATGTCCGCGTTAAAGAAAGCCGGCCCGTAAATCACCGGCATGGTGATGGGTCCATTCTGGCCGATCTGCGTCGGGATGGCGAAGCAGTTCCCGTTGACGTACTGGTGTTCGGCCAGGTTCGCTGTCGGGTCGCAGGTCAGGATCGGCCGCAGCGGGATTCCGTCGGTTCCAAACAACGATGCGGAACTCACGTTGAAGGTGGTGCCGGGGATTTTGTAGCTGTTGGTGTTCATCGAGAAGTTGTTGCCGCGATTGCCGGAGAGATTGGCGCCGCTCTGCCACTGCACCATGCCGGAGACCTGCCAGCCGTTCAGCGCGCCGCCCGCGATCTTGTTGCGGACGGGGTTGCCCAACTCGACCGAGTACGCGAAGTTGAAGATGTGCGGGCGGTTGCTGGCCTGCACGGCGTAGTTGTTCTGCATGTTGAAGTAGTCGTAGGTCGAGCTGATGATCCCCATCGCCTTGCTCCAGGTGTAGTTGGCGCTGAGGGTGTAGCGGCCCCTGGTCCGCGACCAGGTGGTTTGCAGCGAGTTGTAGTTGGCCCAGATGCCGTGGGTGGCCAGGTTGACGGCGGAGAACCCCTTCAGCGGACGGAAGTTGTTCGCCACCAGCGAGTTTGGATCCACGCCTCCGTTGTTGGAGGAGAGCATCGCGCCCACCGGAACGAGGTTGACGCTGCTGCCCTGCCCGCCCGTGTAGGCCAGATCCGTGCTGGTGTTGCCGACATAGGCGATTTCGAACAGGCTCGACCAAGGCATTCGCTGCGCGATGGTGAAGCTGTAGCTCTTGGTCAGCGGCTGCCGGTCGTCCTTGCTGTCCACCGCGCCCGGAGACAGAGCCGCGCTGGAGAAGTTCATCGTGTCCAGGTCGCGGGCCATCAGCGGCGTCGCCGTGGCGGTTCCGCCCACCACGTACGGCGAAGGCCCGACACCCTGGTTGCTGCTGAGGGTGATGACGCCGACGCCGGCGGCCACGTCCAGCCCCGTGGTGAACTGCCCGGAGTGGAAGTAGTACATGCCCCAGCCGCCGCGAATCACGGTCTTGCCGTCACCGAAGATGTCATAGGCAATGCCGAAACGCGGCTGCCAGAACACGCCCCGGGTCGGGAACCCGCCCATGGGAACGCTGGAATCGCGCTTGTTCCACAGGAATCCGCAGTAGTCGGTGGGCTTGCAGCTTGCGTTGTACTTGGAGTAGTCGAAGATCGAGAACCCGTAGCCGAGATTGTCCACCCAGGGGGTGAAATGGCTTAGGCGGAGGCCAAGCTCCACTGTGAAGCGCTTGTTCACCTTCCAGGAATCCTGGAGGAATCCCTCGTAGGTGTCGTAGGCGATGTCGTTGATGCGGTTGAACGAGTATTGGTTGAAGCTGTTCAGGTTGCCGATCAGCATGTCGGCGTAATCGCTGCCGATGCTGTTGGAGTTGTTGCGGTTGAACGTCATCGCCCCCATGGCGGCGCTGCTGGCCGGCTGGGCGTTGCGGATGTGCTCGTAGAAGAAGCCGGCCTTCAGCGTATGCCGGCCCACGACCTTGGCCAGAATGTCGCTGAAGCTCGGCATGTACTTGTTGGCATACAACCCCGCCGACGGGCCGCCGACTTCGAAACCGCCGTAGTTGTTGATGCGCGCCATCTCCGAGCCCCCGCTGAAGTTCGGAATCTGGGTGACTCCGTTCTTATACAGGAGCTTGTAGTTGAAGCCGACCTTGGTCCGGTCCACCTTGTCCGGCTCCTCGAACACGTTCGGGAACCCGATGAAGGTGTAGCCGACGACGACCTCGTTGGTCATGCTGGGACTGAAGACGTGGGTAAGGGAGACGGTCAACGAATCGGACCGGTTCTTGCCCAGGACCCGGCTCGGGTAGGGAAGCTGCTGCAAGGTGTTGGTCGACCACAACTGCATCGGGAAGGGTTGCGTTTCCCGCTGGAGGTTGTAGCGCACGAACAGCTTCGTGTTGTCGCTGATGTTGTAGTCCACCCTCGACATCCACTGGGTGTTGTTCTGGTTGAACAGAAGGTCGTCGGTCCAGTTGTAGCCGCCGTTGCTGTTGGGGTCGCTGTTGGGCTTCGGGTACAGGTTCATCAGCGCCTGCGTGTTCTTGTCGATCGCCGAAGCCGGGATGATGCCGCCGGGGTAGAGCGCGGCGTTGCGGGCGTTGATCTGCTGCGGAGGGCCGCCGGATGCGGTGATGGTACCCAGCT
>CAYOTD010000666.1:0-3221 GCA_964406685.1 uncultured Solibacteraceae bacterium
GGAAGCGGCGCGGCCGCTCGCGCCTGTTCCAGGTAGTCGAGGGCCCCCTGGAAGAAGCGCTCGTCGGTGAGAATCGACAGGGCCGCCGCTCCGCCTTCCTGATAGGCGCGCGCAATGGCCGCCGGGTCGAAATCCGGCGCCAGAAGGCCCTTGCTGGGCGAGGCCTTCTTGGCCTCCGCGATCACAGCCGGCTGGCGCTGCTCCAGCGCCTGACGGAAGCCCCGGCGGCCGACGCACGACTCCGCGGCGCGCAATTCCATCTCCGCACGGCGGGCAATCCGCGCCGCGATTTCGACCCGCTTGTGATCGACGATACGAGCCAACACGTCCGGCGGCGCCTGATCCATAGAGGGAACTCCCATGCTAGCATGTCCGGCGTCCGAGAGATCCTCCAGGCCCGCGTCTTGGCGGAAACACCCGCTCGCAGCGGATATAATTGGGAGAATGCACCGCCGGGAATTCCTTCTGGGGCTGGCGGGAGCGAGGGTTTGCGCCCGCGCCGCTCAGCCCGATCCGCGACTGAAAGCCGCCTTGCGGCGTGCGGAGAAGAACGGCTGGATTGCCGTCCGTTTGGCCGGAACTCCCCGCGAAATCGGTTTCCAACACGGGAGCCTGCTCGCACTGGAGATCAAGGATGGTCACCGGGTGGTCTCGTACAACCTCACCTACGACTCGAAGAAAGACTGGGCGTTCTTTCGCGACGCCGCCGAGAAGATCCTTTGGCCGCGGGTGGAAGAGGAGTACCGCCAGGAGTTGGAAGGCATTGTGGAAGGAGTCAACGCCAAGGGCGTCAAGCTCGATCTCTGGGACATCGTGGCCTATAACGCATCGCTGGAACTGTCCCCGGGTTACGTCAACTGGTACAACCGGCGGCAGGCCGGCGTTTCCTCGCTTCGGCTCCCTACCGCCGATCGTTGCAGCGCATTTGTGGCCACCGGCAGTTGGACCCGCGACGGCCGCGTCGTAATCGGACACAACGCCTGGACGGGCTACGCTGATGGCGCCCGCTGGAACATCGTCTTCGATATCATGCCCGCCAAAGGCTACCGCATCCTGATGGACGGTTTCCCCGGCTACATTCACAGCGCGGACGATTTCGGTATGAACTCGGCGGGTATCCTGATCACCGAGACTACGATCACCGGATTCGACGGCTTCGATCCCGAGGGAATCCCGGAGTTCGTCCGGGCGCGCAAGGCCATGCAATACGCAAACTCGATCGACCAGTTCGCCGGCCTCATGCGAGAGGGCAATAACGGCGGCTACGCCAACAACTGGCTGGTGGCCGACCGCAATTCCAACGAGATAGCCAGCCTGGAGCTGGGCCTTCGCAACGTCGAACTGCGCCGGACCAAGGATGGCTGCTTCTGCGGGGCCAACTTCCCCGTGAACGAGAAACTGGCGCGCGAGGAGACTGACTTTGCGATGGATGATCCTGGCTTAAGCGCCAACGCCCGGCGAATCCGCTGGGAGCAGCTTATGGCGGAAAACCGGGGGAGGATTGATATCCAGGCGGGACAGAAGTTCCTGGCCGACCACTACGATACGTTCCAGAAGAGGGAGGAGCCGAACGAACGGACCCTATGCGGTCATGTCGATCTGTCTCCCCGCGGAATGGGCCGCTGGCAGCCGCCGTTCGGTGCGGCGGGCGCGGTCCAATCCAAGGTGACCGACACCCGGCTTGCCGAAAGGATGTCGCTCACCGCTGCTATGGGCCATGCCTGCGGCCTTCACTTCTCCGCCGCCGCTCACCTTCGCCGGCATCCGCAGTTCGCGCATTTACGGCCCTACTTGCGGGACGTGCGCTCGCGGCCGTGGACGACATTTGAGGCAACCGTCTAGCATGTTGAAAGAGCAGTCCATAATCCCTGCGGCTGGTATCGCGCCCCGTAAACGCAAATCGGACGGCTGGGCCATGCGCAATGCCTGACCCGCCGTCCGACAAGCAGGAATTCGTTTCCCCGCCGCAGCGCCTAGTAGCGCCGACGGAAGATACCCAGCGCGAGCAACCCGCCACCCAACAAGGCCAGCGTGCCGGGCTCAGGAATCTCGCCGCCGCTCGGCGTGCCCGTGAAGTCGGCGTACTGCACGCGAAGTCCGGTCGGGTTGGTGTTGGGGAGAGGAGCGCCCACGTTCGTCACCACGAACGTCAACGTGTTCGTACCCAAAACCAAGCCGTTGGTGCTGTTTAGCGTGAACGTATGCAGGTTGTCGAACGGGTCATTGCCCACGTTGGCGATGGTCGTCACCTGCGTCCCGTTCAGGGACATGACGGCCGAGTTGTCCGTCGCCCAGCCGCCCGTGATGATCACCGAAGACAGTACGTACCCCGTGAGGTTAAAAGTCGTCGTGTACGTATATGTGACGTCCGTGGTCTGCGTGATCGTCTGGACAGTGGACTGGAACGAAATCCAGGCGGATTGGGTGTTGTTCGGAACCCACGCCCCAGGTACATCGGATACAACATAAGAATTGGCGCTGCCAAGCAGATAGTGCGAATCGCTGCTTCCGCCGGACAGAACGGCGCCGGACGAGTTCGTTCCGGTGTCGAACAGTCCGATAGAGAGGATCGAACTGCCAAAAGCGGGGAACACCGTTAGCGCCACAGCAACAACAACAATGTACAGCTTCCTTAGTGTCACCGAATTCCTCCGAAAGCTCTGGTTCCGCGGCGTCGTCGCCGCTTCCAGCAGTTTAGACGGTCCTCTTCTCGTAAGTCAAGTACTGTATTTCACTAAAATTAGCGGGGAAGCGACCTATGCGAACTGGCTCCGGAAGCCTGTTCCACAGCCCGGATCCGGTGGCAAATCTTCCGGGGAAAGCAGGCGGGCGTTGCCCCACCCCAAACCCATCATTCTGGAGGGGCGAGCGCTAAGAACAACCTGGAAACTGCGGTCGTCGTCGCAAGCATCCGGCTCCTTGCCGGCGAGCGGCTGCACCAGGGCAAGGTACTTAAGAATCTTGTGAAGATCCCCTTCTTCCGGCACGACTACGTCAAAGCCCTGAGACCGGAAGCGAACGCGCGCACCCCGTTCGGTCACCCGCCAGGCCAGGAACGCCGCGCAGTCCACGGCGCGTTCGAACCAGGCGGAGTCGACGACAGGATCACCCAGGTCCAAGTAGATGTACACGAGGTGCTCCTGTTCACTGGCGAACTCGCGCACCTGGAGATCTCCGGTATGAGCCGTGGCCTTCCAGTCCACGTGGCGTGCGCTCTCCAT
>CAYOTD010000667.1:0-3221 GCA_964406685.1 uncultured Solibacteraceae bacterium
CCACCTACCTCTCCCTGTTGCTGGAGATCGACTGGTCGCGCTACTTCATCGAGCCGGAGCAGCGGCGTGTCCTTTGTCTGCGGCTGGTTTTCATCGGGCTGGTGGGCTATGTCACCCATCGTCTCGCGCAGGCCAACCGCGAAGAGGCGCGCAAGCACCAGTTGGCGGCCGAGCAGCTTGCCGAGGCCAACCGCAGCCTGCGCGAGGCCGAGGCCGCCGTGCGCCGCACCGAACGGCTGGCCGCCCTCGGGCAGATGGCCGCCGGCCTCGCCCACGAGCTGCGCAACCCGCTGGGCACGATGCGCGCCTCCGCCGAGATGCTGACCCGTTCGGTGAGCGGGGAAAGCGAAGTGGCGCGCGAGGTGGCCGGCTTCATCGCCAGCGAGGTGGACCGCACCAACTCCCTGATCACGCGCTTCCTCGATTTCGCGCGCCCGCTCACCCTGCGCCGCGCGCGCGTCGAACTGAGCGAAGTGATCGACCGTGCGGTCACCGAACTCGGCCAGCACGCCCCGCCCTTCCAGGTGAGCGTCTACAAGAACTACTCACCCGACATCCGGCCGATCGAAGCCGACGGGGAGCTGCTCGAGCGCGTCGTCTACAACCTGCTGCTGAACGCCGCGCAGGCCAGCCAGCCCGGCGGCGTGGTGACGGTGAAGACCCGGCCGCTGGATGGAACGGTCGAGATCTCCGTCATCGACCGCGGCAACGGCATCCCTCCGGCGCAGGTGGAGAACATCTTCAATCCCTTTTTCACCACCAAGCCCGACGGCGTGGGGCTTGGCCTGGCCATCGTGCAGAAGATCGTCGACGAGCACGGCGGGCGGATCGCGGTGGAAAGCGAACCGGCCCGCGGCAGCGTCTTCCGGGTCTTCCTCCCTGCGGGCTGATTCCTGGACCGGTTGCGCTTTTGCCCCGGGCGTCGTATCCTTCCCATAAGACATTTATGGGAGAGAGCAGACAGACCGGACTCCTGCAAGGCACCCTCGACATGCTTGTTCTGAAGACGCTGACTCGCGGCGCCATGCACGGCTACGCTATCGCCGGGCGCATCCAGCAGACTTCGGAAGACATTCTGCGCGTGGAAGAGGGGGCGCTCTACCCCGCTCTTCACCGCCTCGAATTGCGCGGCTGGCTGGCCGCCGAGTGGGGCGTTTCCGGCAACAACCGCCGCGCCAGGTACTACCGCTTGACGCCCGCCGGGCGCAAACGCCTGGCCGCGGAATCGGACAAGTGGCGGCGGCTGAGCGGTGCGGTGATGCGCGTGATGGAGGCGTAAGATGTCGTGGGAATGGATACCCGCCCGCCGGGCCTCGCGGCTGGAGCCGGTTACGCCGCTGCGCTGCGAGTAGCGTCGCGGAAGGCGATCGAGCCGAAGCTGACCACGCTCTGCGCGTCGATGTTCCACTGCTGATAGCGCAACAGCGAGCCGCGCGCCCCCGGCACGGCGCGCAGAAAGGTGTATAGCGGGGCCGCGCCACACCATTTCAGGTCGTCCTGGGCGCCGCCGATCAGGCTCCAGAACCCCTCCGCGTCGCCCGCCTCCACGCGATCGATCCGGGCGGCGTCGCGCGCGGCCACTTCCGCCATCTCGCCGCGGTCGGCCGCGGCGGGGAACGGGTCGCCGTAGCGCCGGCCCATGTGCGCCATGTCGATGCCCAGCACCCAGAACAGCCGCTCGCCTTCCGCCGCGCCAAGCTCGCGCAGCGCTTCCAGGAAGCGCCGCACCGGCTCGTGCTCCTCCGGCCGGCCGCCGCCCATCAGGCCCCGCAGGAAGGCCCCGCACAGGATAGGGAGGATCTTCACATCCGGTCCCAGGACGTGCTGGAGGAAAACCACCTGGAACTCGATGGAATGCTCTACCGCGTGGCAGTAGTCCTCCATCTGGACCGCATCCGGCGCCGCCGCCGCCAGCCGGTCCACCAGGTCCGCCTGGGTTCGCGCCTCCCCGAGCGGGGTCGCGAAGGGCTTTCGCGTCAGGCCGAAGCGATCCGGTTCGCCGTAGTGCGACGTGCCCAGGATCACGAAAACCCGGTCGCGGTAGCTCTCGTCCAGGGCGCGGTAGGCCGCCTGGTAGCATTCCCTGCCGCCGTCGGGGCTGATGTGCGGGGCGGCGATGCCGATCAGGTCTCCCGCCTGGGTCGCCGCGCCTTCCTTGAGATACTCGTCCAGCGTCGTGCGCAACTCGTCAGGCGCGGCCGGGTAGGCCGAGCCGCTATGCGATGGCTGCCGGCGCTCCTGGCCGGCGAACTCCTCGTGGCACGCCTGGCGGAGCTGCTGAAAGCGGTCGTCCTCCAGGAACCCGGCCTGGCTCAGCGAATCGATGAGGTGCTGCTCCAGTTCGCCGACCTGAAAATCCCCCGTGATCCGCACCAGCGCCGCGCGCAGGTCGAGGTCGGTCCGCTCGCCGTCGAAACACTCCAGGCAGGCCACCAGCGCGGGCGGAACGATGAGAGTGGCATCGGAATAACGAAACGGGTCGCGGATCAGCAGGCCGGGCCGGTCCTCCACCGGGGAGGGCATGAAGTCGAGGTTCATTCGCAGCCGCGGCAGTGCTCGGGACACCTCTCCATGGTACCCGACGACTTGCGCGGCATTGAAACAGCCCCGTAAACTTGAGCAGATCGTCCCGAGATCGCTATGAGGCTACTACCCGTCTTTCTCTTGTTGGCTTTTGCCGTTTCGGCGCCGGCCCAGGAAGTCTTCGCCGGCGCGGACCGGTTGGACAGGATCATCGAGCAGGCCATTCAGGCGGACGAGATTCCGGGTGCCGTCGTGCTCGTCGGGCACCAGGGCAAGGTGCTCTACCGGAAGGCCTACGGCCGGCGGTCGCTGGAAACCGGCGAGCCGATGACCCTCGACACCATCTTCGACGCGGCTTCGGTGACCAAGGTGGTGGCCACCACCTCGTGCATCATGAAACTGTTCGAGGAAGGTCTGATACGGCTGAACGACCCGGTAACGCGCTATCTGCCCGAGTTCCAGGGCGGCAAGAGCGACATCACGGTTCGCCACCTGCTGACCCATTTCTCGGGCCTCCGGCCGGACCTGGACATCGAGCCCGCCTGGAGCGGCTACGAGACCGGCATTCAGAAAGCGCTCGTCGATAAATCCGTATCGCCGCCCGGCGTGCGTTTTGTCTACAGCGATGTCAACTTCATCCTGCTGGGCGAGATTGTGCACAAGGTGAGCGGGAAGTTGGTGCCGGACTACGCCCGCGA
>CAYOTD010000668.1:0-3219 GCA_964406685.1 uncultured Solibacteraceae bacterium
GGTCCTTGAGACGGATGAAGATGTTGCCCTCGTTGACCGGCTGGGACTCGTTGCCGCCGATGGTGGTGTAGGTGTACTCGGTGGCCGGATGGCGGCGGATTTCGGCGCTCAGCTCGCGGGCGATTTCGAGGGACCGGTCCAGGCTGACGCTGGGGTGGGCTTTGTAGGTCACCTGAAGCTGCCCGGGATCGGCGTCCGGCATGAAGGCCGAGCCCAGCCGCCCGAACAGCGCGAAGGCGGCCACCACCGACGCCGTGCCGATGACGATCACCGCCCAGCGGTGGCGCAGCGACCAGCCGAGGGAGGCGCCCACGACGGTCTGCAAGCGGTCCACCTGGTCGTTCACCACCGTCAGGGCGCGGCCGAACCAGGAGCGCGGCACGCGCGGGTCCGCCGCCGGGTCGTACCAGCGCGACGACAGCATCGGGTCGAGAGTGAAGCTGACGTAAAGAGAGACCAGCACGGCGAAGCCCACCGTGATGCCGAACTGGAAGAAGAACCGCCCGATGATGCCGCCCATGAAGGCCACTGGCACGAACACCGCGATGATGGTGAAGGTGGTGGCCATCACCGCCAGGCCGATTTCGTCGGTGGCGTCGCGCGCGGCGGAGTAGTGGTCGGCGCCCATGTGCATGTGGCGCACGATGTTCTCGCGCACCACGATGGCGTCGTCGATCAGCAGGCCG
This sequence comes from uncultured Solibacteraceae bacterium, assembly GCA_964406685.1. Taxonomy (GTDB): domain Bacteria; phylum Acidobacteriota; class Terriglobia; order Bryobacterales; family Bryobacteraceae; genus JACQZT01. The sequence continues at coordinate 687 of CAYOTD010000668.1, forward strand.
ATGGCGAGGGAGAGGCCCATCATCGTCAGGATGTTGAGCGTGAAGCCCAGTCCCTTCATGACGATGAACGTGCTGATGACCGAAACCGGCAGCGCCAGCCCCGTGATCACCGTGCTGCGCCAACTGTTCAGGAATAGGAAGACGATGAGCACGGTGAGCACGCCGCCCAGAACGAGGGTCACCTGGACATCTTCCACCGACTCACGGATGAAGGTCGAGCGGTCCACCACCTTGCGCAGGCGGATGTGCGGGGGCAGATCGGCGTTGATCTGCGCCATGGCGCGCTCGATGCCGTCGGCCACGTCCACCGTGTTGGACCCGGACTGCTTGACGATATCCACCGCCAGACCGATGCGATCGTCCACCAGCGAAGCGCTGCGGCGCTCCTCGATGCCATCCACCACCCGCGCCACTTCGGGCAGGAAGATGGGCCGGCCGTTGCGCATGGCGACGATCAGGTTCCTGAACTCGTCCACCGAGCGGAACTTACCCGACACGCGCACCAGCGGCTCGCGCGTGCCCTGTTCCAGTTTCCCCGCCGGCACGTCGAGGTTCTCGCGCCGCAGAGCGCCGGCAACCTCGGCGAAGGTCAGCCCGAACGAGCGCAGCCGGTCCCGGTCCACGAACACCTGCACCTCGCGCCGGGCGAGTCCGACCAGGTTCACACGGCCCACACCGGAGACGTTTTCCAGCCGCTTCTTGATGGTCTTCTCGGCAATGGAGGACAGGGTCTTGATATCGGCCGTGGGGCTTTCCACCGCCGCCGAGATCACCGGCAGAGCACCGAAATCGTAGCGCTGGATGATGGGTTCTTCGACCCCTTCCGGAAACTCCGAGCGTAACGCCCCGATGCGCGCCTGCGCGTCCTGCTGGGCGGTGTGGATGTTGGTGCCCAGGCGGAATTCGACGGCGATGGCCGACAGGCCCTCGGTGGTGGTGGAGGAGATGTGGCGCACGCCGGAAATCGTGTTCAGCGACTCCTCGATGCGCTTGGTCACCTCGCGCTCCACGGTCTGCGGGGAGGCGCCCGTGTAGAGGGTCTGCACGGTCAGCACCGGGATCTCGACGTCGGGGAACAGGTCGACGCTCAACTCGCGGTAAGAGTAGATGCCGAGCACGACGAGGGATACCGACAGCATCGTGGCCAGCACCGGCTGCTTGATGGAGAGCTCGCTGAGGAACATGCCGGTCTACTTTCCCGCCTCGGCGGCCTCCACCGGAACGCCGGCGGCCAGCTCGATGCTCTGCTCGGCCACGACCACGGCGCCGGCGGCCAGACCCTCAACGATCTCCAGGGTGCCATCGCGCTCGCGGCCGATGCGCACGTTGTGGCGGACCGCCTTGCCGCCCTCGACGGCGTACACGTAGGACGACTTGGCGGCCGCGTCGTCGCGGTAGACCGCGGTGGCCGGCACCAGCAGCGCGCTCGCGTTCATCCCCGTCAGGATTTCACCCTCGGCGAACATGCCGGATTTGAGCTTCCCGCCCGGATTGACGATCTGGATCCGCACCTTGGCCGAACGCGACTCGGTCTCCACCGCCGGCAGGATCTCGATCACCTGCCCCACGAACTTCTCGCCCGGAAAGCTGGGCACGCGGAACTCGACGCGCTGCCCGGCGCGGATGGGCGCCAGATCCGCCGCCGGAACGGCGCTTTCCAACTCCAGCCGCGAGTTGTCCACCAGCGTGAAGACGGGCGTGGGCGCCTCGACGTAGGCGCCGGGATTGACCCACTTCTTCTGAATCTCGCCGCCCACCGGAGCCTTGATCACGGTGTCGGCCAGGTGCTTGCGCGCCACGTCGAGGGCCGCGCGCGCCTGGTCGAGTTGCGCCGCGGCGAGGGCCACCTGCGCCGCGCCGTCTTTCTCGGCCATCTCGGCCGCCTTCAGATCGCGGTCCGTGATGCCGCCCGACCGCACCAGGTTGCGGGAACGCGCCAGCTCGGACTTCGCGTGCGCCTCCTGCACCCGCGCCCGCTCGAGAGCCGCCTGGGCCACCGCCACCGCCGTTTCGGCCTGGCGGAAGGCGAGACGGTACTGCTCGTCGTCCACCCACACCAGCGCCTCGCCGGCGGCCACGCGATCGCCTTCTTCCTTGGGGAAACGCAACACCCGTCCCATGGTCTGGGCCTTCACTTCCACCAAGGCGCGCGAGTGCAGCGTGCCGGTCACCGACACGGTCGAGGCGAACGCTTGCGGGGCGAGACGGATGGTCCGGACACGCACCGGCGGAGGGGCGGTGGGCGCCGAGGCGCTGGCCTCCTTCCTTTGACATCCGGCGGTGATCAGTAGTGTGATCGCGGCAACAAGAATCGCTTCGGTTCGCATGTTCTTTCCCGTGGAGTCCCACCCGCCGTCCGGCGCCGGATAGCCGGAGCTATCGGAGCCGGAGGTATGAATCCCCCATCACCATTCTAACGTCGCGCGGCGCTGGAAAGTTCCCGCAGACGGTCCGGCCGCCAGGGCGAAGGACACAGAAAGAAAACGCCCCGCGCGAACGCGGGGCACAATTCTGGAAGGGAGGAACCCCCACA
>CAYOTD010000669.1:0-3217 GCA_964406685.1 uncultured Solibacteraceae bacterium
ATGATGGCTCGCCTGCTGGCCGAACGGCACGGCTTCAAGTGCACCGTGCTGCTGCCGGTCAACCGCCGCACGGGGCGCTACGATCCCGAGACCAGTGACAACATCCCCGGACTCGATGCCCTGCGCCAGGCCGACCTGATGGTGCTGTTCGCACGTTGGCTGGAGTTGCCCGACGAGCAGATGAAGGAGATCGTCGACTACACCAACTCGGGCCGCCCCATTGTCGGGCTGCGCACTTCGACCCATCCGTTCAACTACCGCAAGAACCCGGCAAGCCCGTACGCCAAGTACAGCTTCCGCGACAAAACCTTCGAAGGCGGCTACGGCCGGCAGGTGTTCGGCGAGACCTGGATCAACCACTACGGCGCGCATCAAAAGGAAAGCACGCGCGGAGTGATCGTGCCGGAGATGGCGAAACACCCGATTCTGAAGGGTGTCAAGGACATCTGGGGAGAATCCGACGTCTACGAGCTGACCACCCTGGCCGGCGACTGCCGTCCGCTGGTGTTGGGACAGGTGCTGTCCACCATGGACCCCGCCTCTCCGCCCAACCCGGCCAAGAAGCAACTCCCAGTGGCGTGGGTCAAAAGCTACACGGGCGATTCGGGCAAGAAAGCTCGTGTCTTCATGACCACCATGGGCCACGCAGGCGACTTCAGGAATGAAGGCTTCCGCCGCCTGGTGGTCAATGGCTGCTACTGGGCCGCTGGACTCGAGAAACGGATCTCGGCCAACGGCAACGTCGGCATCCCCGGCGCCTACGGTCCCAGCCCGATCGGCATCGGCAAGCAAAAGCGCGACCTGACGCCGCTGCTGTAGCGGGCATCAGTTGTTCCGAATCATCGCCCTGGCCGCCAGCTCGGCGAAGACGATACCGCCCTTGAAAACGATCGTCTTGTAGATGAGGTCGTAAATGGCCACGAAACCTGCCATGGGTAACACCCAGAAGTGGCAATGGCACATGTGCTCGGCTTCATTCGCCACGAAGTCCGGCGCCACGAAGAACCATCGGTCGTCGTTCGGATTGTTCTTGCCGTAGGTCCCGTCTTGGGTCATCCACACGATCCGCCGGTTCGGATCGTTCTTGGAAAGGTCGGTGTTGCCGAACAGCTCCAGTTGCCAGACCTTGCCGGGATACCTTTCCCCTTGCGACCCCATGCCGCAGGCGACCCTCTCCTGACGGAGGAGCTTGCCCTCGAGGTCAAACAGCTTCACCAGGTTCGAGAGGGGATTCAGGATCAGGTGAAGGTCGTTGGGCTTCATGATGCTCTTCAGACTCTTCAATCCCTTGGGAACCCAAACGGTTCGGTTCGAACCAATCATGGCTTTCATGTCCTCTGATTCCACGATGGCCTTGAGGAGTAGTCCCCACAAGGCACTTCCAGGTATCCGGCCCGTACCATACCCTCAAGACCGCGCGGAATGATAGACTTAGAGGGACGTTACGGACCACGTTACGGCCATGGGAAAGGCAGCGGAAAACGAGGTCCGCGCGCAACTAGGGGTCATCCTCGCCTCCACGGAGTTCAGCGGCGCGGAACAGCTTAGCCGCTTCCTGCGATTCGTGGTGGAGGAATCCCTCGCCGGCCGCGCGGTCGAGCTCAAGGAGTCGCTGATCGGGGTCGAAGTGTTCGGCCGGGAACCGGGCTACGATCCGGCAGCCGATCCGATCGTGCGCGTCCGCGCCGGGCGGTTGCGCACCAAGCTGCTGGCCTATTACGCGGGTGAGGGGCAGACCGCGCCGGTCCTCATCGAGATCCCCAAAGGCGGTTACGCGGCTTCCTTCCGGCTTCGCGCCGAGACGCCACCTCTGCGGAAACGCTGGCTGGCGGTGGCCGCCGTAGGACTGACGGTCGCGGCCGCGGCAGGCCTGTTCTGGTGGAGGCGCGGCGCCGCCGTCCCCGGTCCGGATTCGCCCCCCACCATCGCCGTGCTGCCTTTCCTGAATCTCACGGGCGACCCCTCGGTGGACGGCGCGGCCGATGGCCTGGCAGAGGAGCTAACGACAGCCCTGGCGGGGACGCAGGGCCTGCGCGTGGTGGCCCGCACCTCGGCATTCCAGTTTCGCGGCGGCCGGGATGCTCGCGCTGTGGGCCGGCAACTCGGCAGCCGGCTGTTGATCGAGGGCAGCGTCCACCGCGAGGGCGGCAAACTGGCGATCAACGCGCAGTTGGTGGACACCACGAGCGGCTATCATCTCTCGGCGCGCCGCTACGAGAGGCCGGCGGGCCAGGTCTACTCCGTCGTGCCGGAAATGGCGCGGGACACTCTGCGGACCCTGCGCCTGGCCTCCCCCCTGCGCGGCGGGACCTCGGCCGACCCGGAGGCCGGCGACCTGTTCGTGCGCGCCCGCTACCTGGAGCGACAGGCCGGCTCCGAAGCCAAGCAGAAAGCCATCGAATGCTACCGGCAGGCCGTCGCCAAGGATGACCGTTTCGCCCGCGCCTGGGCCGCTCTCGCCGTCGCCCACGGCCGGAGGATTTTCCGCAATCCGCGGGGCGGCGACGTCGGCCCGGCGCGGATCGCGGCAACGCGGGCGCTGGAACTGGACGACACTCAGGCGGAGGCTCACCTGGCCCTCGCGCTGGCCGCCTGCTGGAGGGATCGCGACTGGCCCGAGGCCGAGAGCCGCTTTCGCCGCACCCTCGATCTGGAGCCGAGCAACGCCTACGCTCATCAGTCCTACGGCCTGGCTCTGATGGCGCACGGGCGGCCGGAGGAGGCGGTGGCGGAGGCCCGCACGGCGCTGGACCTCGACCCGCTCTCCTACGGAGTGAGCAACGATCTGGCCGTGGCCCTCTACTGCGCGCGCCGGTATGACGAGGCCATCCGGCGCTGCCGCGTGGCCCTGGCCACAACGCCGCACAACTCGATGGGCCGCTACGCGCTGGCGACGGCGCTGGCCGGCAGGCGCTCTTTCGGCGAAGCGGAAAGCGAGATTCGCAAGGTGATCGCCGCCCACGGCGAACTCGCGGCCCTCCAGGGCAGGCTGGGCTACATCCAGGCCGCCGCCGGCAAAACCGACGTGGCCCGAGCCACGCTGCGCAAGATGGAGGCCGCGGCGGAGCCCGATCGTGGCTACATCTACGAAGCCATGGTCTGTCTCGGCCTGGGTGAGGGCGACAAGGCGTTGGCCGGTCTGGGGCGCGCCGTGGCCCGCCGCGAACCCGACACCCTGTTCCTGGACGCCGATCCGATCTGGGACCCCCTGCGCGCC
>CAYOTD010000670.1:0-3217 GCA_964406685.1 uncultured Solibacteraceae bacterium
GGGGCGGGGGTGCGCGTGGCCAAGCACGGCAACCGGTCGATCTCGAGCCGTTGCGGCAGCGCGGACCTGATGGAGGCCCTGGGAGTCCGCATCGACCTGTCGCCGGAGGACAGCGGCCGCGCCATCCGCGAGACCGGCATCGGGTTTCTGTTCGCGCCGGCGCTGCATCCGGCGATGAAGCACGCCCAGCCGGCCCGGGTCGAACTCAAGATGCGCACGGTGTTCAACCTGCTGGGGCCGCTGGCCAATCCCGCCGGGGCTTCCACCCAGCTTGTGGGCGCGCCGTCGGTGGAGGCGGCCGAACTGATGGCCGAAACCCTCGCCGCGCTTGGCCTGGAGCGGGCCTTCGTCGTGCACGGCTCCGACGGACTGGATGAGATCACCACCACAGGACCCACCACGGCGCTGGAGATCACGCGCGGCGCTATCGCCCATCGCGTGCTCAGGCCGGCGGAGTTCGGCGTGGTTCCGGCTCGCGCCGGGCAGTTGAAGGGGGGCGACCGCGATGAGAACGCGCGCATCGCCCGCGCGATCCTGGACGGGGAAGGGGGGCCACGCCGCGATGTTGTGCTGGTGAACGCCTCCGCCGCACTGGTGGCCGCGGGCCGTGCCGCGAGCTTTCCCGAAGGCGTTGCGCTGGCGGCAGCGTCGATCGACTCCGGGGCCGCGCGGGGTGCGCTGGACGCGCTAGTGCGTTTCTCGAAGTCGGTGTGAGCGGAGGTCCCTCCTGATCAAATATGGGACCAAATGGGTCGCATATTGCGCTATACTGAGAGTGTGAAGGTCACGTTCCAGCCGCAAAACGTCACGGTCGAAGTCGATCCCGCCACCATGCCCTATTCCGAGCACGGCAAGCGGTTGTCCCTGCTCGATATCGCCCTCAATCACGGCATCCACCTCGATCACGCCTGCGGGGGGAACTGCGCCTGCACGACCTGCCACGTCGTCGTCCGGCAGGGGGAAGAGAACCTATCGGAGATGGAGGACGACGAGGCCGACCGGTTGGACATGGCGGCAGGGCTGACCCTGCACTCGCGGCTCGGCTGCCAGTGCGTGGTTTCCGGCGACGTGGTGGTGGAGATCCCGGAGTGGAACCGGAACTACGTCAGCGAGGGGGGCGGGTCCGCGCTAGCCCCAAGTTCGTCAGGGAACGGTCAGAGATGCGGCTAACCCCTTAGCAGCCCTGGCGCAAGTCGGTTCGGGCGAAAACCGGGGACAGACAGCCCTTTCTCGCCGACCGGCTGTATGGCAGAGAAGGGAGTTGGTCCAGGCGAAAACGGTGTCTGTCCCCGGTTTTCGCGCGGCGGCACTTCGACCACGGCTTGCCAATATTACTACGTTAAGTGATCACGGACTTCTCGAGCACCCGACGGTGGCGCCGCAGTAGGCGCACGTGCCGGTCCACGTGAAGAGCAGATACTGTATCTGACGACGCGTCTTCGGCAGGGTCCACCCAGGAGTTTTTTTGGTGCGCAGCATCTCCAGTGTCAGGAAGGCGTGCGCGAGCATCACCATCGTGACGTGATGGTGCCAGCCCCGCCAATTGCGTCCCTCGTAATGATCCAGGCCGAGTTCTTCTTTCAGTCTTATTTTGGGGATCTACGTTACCCTTGCGTTACCGCTCCAGAGGGCTTGGTTGAGGCAACGTGCGTAACCGTCTGAAAGGATTTGGCGTCCCCAGGGGGATTCGAACCCCCGTTACCGCCGTGAAAGGGCGATGTCCTAGGCCGGGCTAGACGATGGGGACCGGGTGCGACGACAGAAGAACTACCTCTTTAATGTAGCGGTTTGCGTTGGGCGGAGTCAAACCGCTCAGAGTGTTTTGAGGTAGGCCAGCAGGCTGGCTTTTTCTTCGGCGCTTAGCATGTCTTTGTAGGCGGGCATGCCGTTGCCGCCCTCGTCGATCTTGGCCATTACGGAGGCGTCGGTCGGCTTCTTGCCGTTGGTCATCTTTACCTTTTTGAAAAGGCCTTTCAGGGCTGGGCCCATCTTCTTCTCATCGGTGGTGGCGCTGTGGCAGACGGCGCACTGCGCGAACACCTCTTTTCCCTTGGCCGGGTCGGCGCTCTTGCCGGTCTTCTTCCCGGCTGCGGCGGCAGAGACGGCCAGCGCTGCGGCCAGCGTGGTGGTCAACAGGCACGATCGGAACATGGTGATGAAAACCCTCCTTGCGGTGGAAACTGCTCCCCCTAGTCTACATGGCTCCGAAAGGAACTGGAGCCGGCGGGGCGGTTGGTGAATCCAATTTCAGTGATGCCTGCTACTCAAGAGACGATTCTGAAGGTGGGGGATGCCGCCCCCGACATCCGCCTGGAGACCGACCGCGAGGAGATCCTGCGCCTGGCGGATTTGAAGGGCCGGAACGTTGTCCTCTTCTTCTATCCCAAAGCCGACACCTCGGGCTGCACCAAGGAGGCTTGCGAGTTCCGCGACGCTTCGGCCGGATTCGAGGCCGCCGATGCGGTGATCGTCGGTGTATCGCCAGACGGTGTGGCCGCGCAGAGCCGGTTCAGGGGGAAGTACGGGTTACCGTTTACGCTGCTGGCCGACGTCGAGCGGAAGGCGGCCGAGGCCTTTGGCGTGTGGAAGGAGAAGAGTCTCTATGGCCGCAAGTACATGGGGGTGGAGCGCACTACCTTCGTCATCGGGAAGGACGGGCGCATCGCGCGCATCTTCCGCAAGGTGAAGCCCGCCGGGCACGCCGCCCAGGTGCTGGAGGCGCTCAAGCAGCTATAGCGGTTTGAGCTCGACGATGGTCGCTCCCGTGCCGCCTTCGCTCGGCGGGGCGGGGTAGTATTTCTCCACGTGCGGGCTGGCGGAGAGGAGTTCAGCAATGGCCTTCTTGAGAATGCCCATGCCGTGGCCGTGCACGATGCGTACCCGGTCGACGGAAGCCATAGTGGCGTCGTCCAGGAACTTGTCGACCAGCTCCCGCGCTTCCTCGGCGCGCCTGCCGATGAGATTGATCTCGCGATAGGAGACGTTCCAGCGCGGGCCGGCCTGGAAGGAGACGTTCTTGGGCAGCCGCTCCTGGTCGGGGGCGTCGGCGAGAACTTCCAGAACGTCGTCGGCCGACACCTGCATTTTGAGGAACCCGGCCTCGACCTCCAGCAGGCCGTGGGGCAGCAGGCGCTTGACGCGCGCCGGCTCGCGCACGCCGCGCAGGCGGACGCGCACGCCTTCCGTGACGCGCGGCCGGCCCTGTTCGAGCTCGCCC
>CAYOTD010000671.1:0-3216 GCA_964406685.1 uncultured Solibacteraceae bacterium
GCACCCTGGCGTTGGTCGAGAAGCACCCGTGCGCGCAGCGCCTCCGGTGACGCAAACTTCAGTTTGCAGCGGCAAGCTTCAACTCGCCGGCGAGGACCCGAGCCGGCCCGCTACCAGTACCCGATCGCCTTCCACCACGCGAAGCCCACCGTCGCCCAGATGACGATGTTCACCACCGAAACCACCGCGCCCACCTTCCACCAGCGGGCCAGCGGCACATACTCGTGCGCGAAAAACATGGGCGATGGCGTGGTGCCGTAGTTGGTCAGCCCCGCGGCCAGGTTCGTGAAGCAGGCGAAGGCGTACACTACCAGCCCCGGCGGCGCGCCCTTGGCGAACAGCACCGCCAGGAAGGCCGGGTACATTGCCAGGATGTGCGCCGTGATGCTGGCGAAGCCGTAATGGGCGTAGAAATAGATCAGCAGCGCCACGGCGAACAGCGTCACCCAGCCGTAGCCGGCGAAGGCCGCTCCCACCGCTCTGGCCAATTCCGAGGTCACACCCGTGTCGTTCAGCGCCTTGCCCAGGCGCAGCAGTCCCCCGTACCAGATGAAAATGTCCCAGGCCGCGTGCTCGGCCTTAACATCCTCCCATTTGAGGACTCCGGTGACCAGCAGCGCCGCGCTTCCCACCAGCGCCGTCACCGTGATGTCGAGGCCGTGCACCCCCGACGTTACCCAGGAGGCGCAGACCGACACGAACACCACCGCCAGAATCCACTCGTTGCGCTTCATCGGTCCCATCCCGCGCAACTGGCTGGCGGCGAACTCGGCCGCCTCCGGCGTCTTGCGGATGGTGGGCGGATTCAGCCGCATCACCAGGTGCGGAATCACCGCCAGCGAGCACAGTCCCGGCACGATGCCGGCCGCCAGCCAGCTCGCCCAGGTCACCGTGTATCCCTGCTGGCCTGCGATCTGCGCCGCCAGCGGATTCGACGCCTGGCCGGTGAAGAACATCGCCGCCGTGACGCAGATGCCCTGGTAAACCGCGGTGAACAGGAACGAGCCGATCAGCGCCGCCGTCGCCCCGGGCCGCGAGCCGTACAACTCCGCGATCGAGCGGACAATCGGCAGGATCACTCCGCCCGACCGCGCGGCGTTGGAAGGAATGATCGACGCCAGCACCATGTCCGACGCCGTCAGCGCGTAGGCCACCCCCACCGTGCTCTTCCCGAACAGGCGCACGAATCCCAACGCGATGCGGCGCGCCAGTCCGGTGTTGATCAGCGCCCGCGAGATGAAGAACGCCGCCATCACCAGCCACACCGTCGGATCGGCGTAGCCGGCGAGAGCTTGCTGGATGGTCAGCCCTCCCCAGACTGAGGCCAGAGTGATCGCCAGCAGCACCACGCCTCCGCCGGAGATGGGCTGAAGGATCAGGCCGCAGACGGTGGCAACGAAGATGCCGAACAGCCGCCAGCCCTCGGGCTTGATGGCGTCCGGGCGGGGGAAGATGTGAACTACCAGCACGTACAGAGCGACCAGAACGGCCAACCGGCCGGCGGTGTCCCACCTGGCCCGGCCGCCCTCCGGCTGCGGAAGCGGAGTCGGCATCAGAGCGAGCGTATCACAACGAGGACTCTATCCCCTCTTCACTTGACGCGGTAGCGCCGCCGGCCTGGTACGGAATACAGGTCAGGGTACCGGGGCGCTCGACGACCCGGCCAATTGGGCTCCCAGATCCATGGTCTTCGCGCCCCGCCGGCGTCATACTGAGGCTTCACCGATTGCCAGGTATCACGGCCTGTGCCGCCGCCGCGTGGACGCGCGCCGCTGGCTCGGAGTGAAGACCATGTTCCGATACGCCCTTCTGCTTGCCGCCACCGCGGCGGCCCTCTCCGCCGCCCCCATCGGTTATGTCACCAGCCTGGGGGATTTCGGCGGCGACGCCAGCATCGCGCGCGCCATCTCCCTGAGCGGATTCATCGCCGGCTCCTCCATCGACAACCAGTACCGCCAGCAGGCTTTCCTCTACGAGGACGGCTCCGCCACGGACCTGGAGTCCTCCAGGAGCCAGGCGAACGCGGTGAATTCCGGCGGTGTCGTGGCCGGAACCTGGTACCTGTCCGGCCGCGCACAGGCCGTGATCTGGAGCGGCGGCTCGCGCACCCTTCTGGGCACGCTGGGAGGCGCCACCAGCGAGGCCATGGGCATCAATACGGCTGGAGCCGTCGTGGGCCGCGCCGACACCGCCAGCGGCCAGGGCCACGCGGTGATCTGGACCGACGGAGAAACCGAGGATTTGGGAACACTGCCGGGGGGCTCATGGTCGAGCGCATACGCCATCAACGACTACGGCCGGGTGGTGGGTTACGCCATGAATGGCTCGGGCCTGTTCCGCGCCTTCGTCTACAACCCCGGCCTGGGGTTGACCGAGTTGGGCACGCTCGGCGGCCGGTACAGCTACGCCTTCGATATCAACAACTCCGGGGAAGTCGTCGGTCACGCCTCTCTGTACGGCGGCTACCTGCATGCCTTTCTTTACACCGGCGGATCCATGACCGACCTGGGCACCCTGGGCGGCAAGCAGAGCTACGCCTACGGGATCAACAGCGACGGCGACGTGGTGGGATACTCCCTGCTGGCGGCCTCCGCCGTCACGCACGCTTTCCTCTACCACAACGGCGTCATGATCGACCTGAACTCCCTCATCGACCCCCTCGGCGGCTGGGAACTGCTGGAAGCTTACGATATCAACGACCGCGGCCAGGTCGTCGGTGTCGGGCTGTACGGCGGCGTACGCACCGCTTACCGCCTCGATCTGGATCTGGACGGCCCGTCCGGCCCGGTCAGTCCGGGGGGAACGCCGGTCGTCGCCAACCCGGAGCCCGGCACCATCGCGCTGTTTGCCATCGGGATCGTTTCCGTCGCCCTGAAGCGGGCGCTGTAGTATCCTGGAAGTGTAATAGAATCCAGAGTTGGAGGTAGTATTCCGATGAGCGCAATCTTGCGGAAACTGGCCCTGTCCGCCGCCGCGGCGCTGCTTGCGGCCGGTGGCGCGTGGGCGCAAACCTCGTCGATCGAGGGCGATGTGAAGGCCGAGGACGGGGGCCCGCTGAAGGGCGCACTCGTGAAGATCGAGCGCAAGGATATCAAGGGTAATTACAAGGTCAAGACGGACAAGAAGGGGCACTATTTCCATGCCGGCCTCCCGCTTGGCATGTATAAGATCACCCTCGAGGTCGAAGGCAAGGATGTCGACATGGTGGACAACGTC
>CAYOTD010000672.1:0-3216 GCA_964406685.1 uncultured Solibacteraceae bacterium
CGCCACCCCGGCGGCCCCCGTGCCTACGCCCACCTCGGCCACCAGCTTCACCGAGATGCGCGCCTTGGGGTTGACGTTCTTGAGGTCGTAGATCAGTTGCGCCAGGTCCTCGATCGAGTAGATGTCGTGGTGCGGCGGCGGCGAGATCAGTTGCACGCCGGGAATCGAGTGCCGCACCTTGGCCACGATGGCGTCGACCTTGTGGCCCGGAAGCTGGCCTCCCTCGCCGGGCTTGGCGCCCTGCGCGATCTTGATCTGCAGCTCGTCGGCGTTGACCAGGTAATTCGTGGTGACTCCGAAACGCCCCGAGGCCACCTGCTTGATCGAGCTGCGCCGGTCGTCCTTGAATCGCTCCTCGTCTTCCCCGCCCTCGCCGGTGTTGGACCGCGCTCCGATGCGGTTCATGGCCCGGGCGAGGGTCTCGTGCGCCTCCCGCGAGATCGAGCCGAACGACATGGCGCCGGTCTTGAAGCGCTTGACGATCTCGGAGGCCGGTTCCACCTCGTCGATCGGAATCGCATGCGCGGCGTACTTGAACTGCATCAGCCCGCGCAACGTGCAGAGCTGCCGGTTGCGGTTATTGATCGCCTCCGAGTACTCCTTGTAAGTCTGGTAGCTTTCCTGTTTCAGCGCGTGCTGGAGCTTGCTGACGGTCACCGGATTGATCAGGTGATACTCCCCGCGCACGCGGAACTGGTAGTTGCCGCCAGCGGGAAGCTCGGTGTCGGCCCCGGTCACCGCCCGGAAGGCCATCTCATGTTTCATCTGGGCCTCGCGCGCCAGCACGTCCAGCCCGACGCCCTCGATGCGCGACGCGGTGCCGGTGAAGTACTTCTCCACCAGCTCGCGGTTCAATCCGATGGCTTCGAAGATCTGCGCCCCGCGGTAGCTTTGGAGCGTCGAAATGCCCATCTTCGAGAAGGTCTTCAGCAGCCCCTTGTTGACGGCTTTCTTATAGTTCTTGAGCGCCGTCTCGAAGGTCACGCCTTCCGGCAGCAGCCCCTGGTCCGCCATCGTCTCCAGCGTCTCGATGGCCAGGTACGGGTTGACGGCGCTGGCGCCGTAGCCGATCAGCAGCGCGAAGTGCATCACCTCGCGCGGCTCGCCGGATTCCACCACCAGAGCCACCTGCGTGCGCGAGCCCTCGCGCACCAGGTGGTTGTGAACCGCGGTCAACGCCAGCAGGCTGGGAATCGGGGCGTACTCTTCGTCGATCCCCCGGTCCGACAGGATCAGCAGCGTGTAGCCGGACTTGATCGCCGTCGACGCGGTGCGGCACAGCCGGTCGAGCGCGCGCTCCAGCGCCCGGCCCTCTCCCTCGGCGCGGTATACGGTGGAAAGCGTGGTGGCCAGGAAGTCGCCCCAGCTTACCCGCCGCAGCTTCTCCAGGTCGCGGTTGGTTAGGATCGGGTGCGGCAGCTTGAGCGTGTGGCAGTGCTGCGGCGTCTCGTCCAGGATGTTGCGCTCGGTGCCGATGTAGCTGGTCAGCGACATGACGAGTTCTTCGCGGATCGAGTCGATGGGCGGGTTGGTCACCTGCGCGAAAAGCTGCTTGAAGTAGTGGAACAGCGGCTGCGGTTTCTCCGACAGGCAGGCCAGCGGCGTGTCGGTTCCCATCGAGCCCACCGGCTCCTGGCCGTTGACGGCCATCGGGTAGAGCAGCGTCTTCAGGTCCTCGTCGGTGTAGCCGTGCGCGCGCTGGCGCGACAGCACGGTGCCGAAATCGGTTTGATAGGTCCGCGGAGGCTCGGGAAGACTGTCGAGGTGGATCTGGTTCTCCTTGAGCCACTCCGCGTATGGCTTCCGTGTCGCGAGCCTCCGCTTGATCTCCTCGTCCGGAACGATGCGGCCCTCCACCGTGTCGGCCAGCAGCATCTTTCCCGGCTGGAGCCGGCCCTTGAAGGCGACGTCGTCGGGTTTGATGGGCAGCACGCCCGCCTCGGAGGCCATGATCAGCAAACCGCTCTTGGTGACCAGGTAGCGCGCCGGGCGCAACCCGTTGCGGTCAAGAGTGGCGCCGATCACGCGGCCGTCGGTGAAGGCCACTGCCGCCGGCCCGTCCCACGGCTCCATCAGCGAGGCGTGGTACTCGTAGTAGGCGCGCTTGTCCTCCGGCATGGTGGGGTCGTTGTCCCACGCTTCCGGAATCAGCATCGACATGACGTGCGGCATCGAGCGGCCGGCCAGCGCCAGCAGCTCGACGGCGTTGTCCAGGGCGGCCGAGTCGCTCCCCCCGGGCGCGATCACGGGCAGCAGCTTCTGGATGTCGTCGCCAAACAGCTCAGACTTCAGCACCGGATGGCGCGCGTGCATCCAGTTCACGTTGCCCTTCAGCGTGTTGATCTCGCCGTTGTGGCAGATGTAACGGAACGGATGGGCCAGCCGCCAGCTTGGGAACGTGTTGGTCGAGAAGCGCTGGTGCACCAGGCACAGCGCGCTCACCGTGTCCGGGTCGCTCAACTCATGGTAGAAATCGGCGATCTGAGGCGCCAGCAGCAGGCCCTTGTAGACGATGGTGCGGCACGACAGCGACGGCACATAGAAGAAGCCCTTATCCCGGATGTCGGAAGCGGCGATCTCGTTCTCCGCGCGGCGGCGCACCAGGTACAGCTTGCGCTCGAACTCGTCCTCACCCATACCCGGCGCGCAGCGCAGGAAAAGCTGCTCGATGTAGGGCTGCGAAGCCCGGGCGATGCGCCCGATGGCGTCCACGTTCACCGGCGTGTCGCGCCAGCCCAGGACGGCCAGGCCCTCCTCCTGCGCGATCCGCTCGATGAGGCCCTCGCAGCGCAGTCGCGGCTGCGGCTCCACCGGCAGGAACATCATCCCGACTGCGTATTGCCCCGCCTCCGGCAGCTCGAAGCCGAGCCTGCGCGTCTCCTTCTGGAAGAACTTGTGAGGAATCTGGATCAGCACCCCGGCCCCGTCTCCGGTCTCCGGATCGCAGCCGCAAGCTCCGCGATGCGTCAGGTTGATCAGGATCTGTATGCCCTTCAGGATGATGTCGTGCGACCTCTGGCCCTTGACGTTCACCACGAAGCCGATGCCGCACGCATCCCGCTCATTGGCCGGATCGTAAAGGCCTTGGGCAGGAGGTAGACCTATAGGGATATCGTCGTCGTTCATTTCATTTCCTCACACTGTCGAAGTGGGGGCTCGCCCCGGATCGCTACGGAGAGATCAGCAACGCCACGTGCGACACTGCACGTATTGAAG
>CAYOTD010000673.1:0-3214 GCA_964406685.1 uncultured Solibacteraceae bacterium
GCTGCAAGAAGAAGGCGCCAGCGCCGCCGCCACCACCACCCCCTAAGGTGGAGGCTCCGCCGCCGCCGCCGCCAAAGCCGGCCATCAGAACCTTCAGCGCCGAGCCTTCCACCATCGAGCGCGGCCAGTCCGCCACGCTTCGCTGGAGCGTCGAAAACGCGACCGATGTGTCCATCGACCAGGGCCTGGGGATGGTTCAGCCTTCCGGCACGCGCCAGGTGTTCCCCAGCAACACAACCACGTACACGCTGACGGCTAAGGGTCCGGGTGGTTCGGCCAGTTCCACCGCTACGGTTAACGTGACGGCGCCACCGCCGCCGCCACCGCCACCGCCGCCGCCGCCCAAGAGGTCGCTCTCCGAGCGGCTGATGACGGAAGTCCAGGACGCCTTCTTCGATTACGACAAGAGCGATATCCGCGAAGACGCGCGAGCAACGTTGACGCGGAACGCCGATGCCTTGAAGGGGATCCTGGGCGACTTCGCCGGCCAGACGATCAGCGTTGAAGGTCACTGCGACGAACGGGGCTCGGCCGAGTACAACCTCGGGCTGGGCGACCGGCGCGCCACTGCCGCCAAGGAGTTCCTGGTGCAGTTGGGCGTCCCGGCCGACCAGTTGCGGACGATCAGCTACGGCAAGGAGCGTCCGCAGTGCACCGAGTCGAACGAGGATTGCTGGCAAAAGAACCGCAGAGCGCACTTCTCTGCCGGCCAGTAGTCCATTTGTCGGCGTCCAGCGCGCCGGTCCGTGCGAGCGGGCCGGCGCGCGCGGCGCCGGGCGGGAGGCAGACCGCCGCGCCGGCGCTCTTGGTATGTCCAAGGTGAGATCATGAGATTGTTGCGTGTTTCCCTTCTGGCTCTTCTGGCATTCTCCCCGCTTGCGTTCGGTCAACGGAAAGAGTACGTCGAGCTGCAACGGGATATCACTCTTTTGCAGGACCAGGTCCGTACGCTTCAGACCTCTCTGAACGAGAAGCTGGCGGCCCTGCAAGTACTGATCCAACAAGCGACCGACTACTCCACCAAGACCAACACCTCGGTGGCGGTGCTGGAAAGCAAGATCAACGATCGGCTGCGGGAGCAGGAGAAGTCGGTGACCGGACCGGTGGCCAGCGTGGGGACGAAACTCGATCAGTTCACCGAAGAGTTTCGCGCCCTGAAAGAATCGGTCTCGGACATGAATGCGCGCATGAGCAAGTTGCAGGCGCAGATGGTGGACCTGGGCAACGCCGTCAAGGTGATCCAGGCGCCACCCGCCCCTCCGCCCGCGGGCGGCACGGGCGGAGCGCCGCCGTCGGGGGTCTCGGCCGACCAGCTCTATCAGGCGGCCATGCGGGACCGCTCTTCCGGCAATCTCGATCTGGCCCTTCAGGAGTTCAACGATTATCTCCAGTACTTCCCGACCACGGAACTGGCGCCCAACGCCCAGTTCTACATCGGGATGATTTACTACGACAAGGGCGACATGGAGAGCGCGGTAAAGGCGTTCGACCTGGTGCTGGAGCGATACCCGGACAACACCAAGACCCCGGACGCGATGTACATGAAGGGGATGGCGCTGCTGAAGACCGATCAGCGCAATGCCGCAGTGCAGGAATTCCGCGAGGTGATCAAGCGGTTTAAGGGAACGGACCTGGCGGCCAAGAGCCGGGACCGTCTGAAAGGGTTGGGCGTTTCGGCCACCGCGCCCGCCTCCAAGAGCACCACCTCGAAGAAGCGCCGCTAGATGCGCGCCGCGGCGGTTGTCCTGCTCGCCTGCGGCTGTCTTCGCGCTGGCGATCTCCCGCGCAGCCTGGAAGCCTTTCCCGGCACAACACCCGTTATCGATGGCGTTCTTTCTCCGGGCGAGTGGGATGACGCCATGGCATTCACCGGCGTTGAAGGCTGGACGTCGCAGTTCTCTCCAGTGAAGTCCCCGCGGGACCTCGCGCTACGCGGATGGGTGAAGCACGACGGGCGCCGCCTGGATTTCGCGTTCAAGATCACCGATGACGTCCTCTACGGCATCGACACGCCGCCCTGGCTGCCGGAGGTCAACTCCAGGGCTCACGAACTGACGCGCGAGGGCTATCCCTGGTTCGGCGACGAGATGGGACTGCTCATCAACGCCTCGAACCGGTGGAAGGAGGGCGAGGGAGCGGGGGGCAACGGCGCCTTCTGGCAGATGGTGTGCAACCTGACCAAGTCGCGGCTGGGCGGGATGGGCATCGGCGGATTGCTGGAAGGCGAGCCACGCTCCAGCGAGGCGGCCTGGAACACGTACCGGCACTGGATCGAGCACGGCGCCATGGAAGCGGCGGTGCGCGTCCGCACCGGCGTCAAGGACTACGTCATCGAGTGGGCGATAAGCTTCGAGCCGTGCCTCGAGGTCGCCCCGGACCGGTTCTACTCCACCGCCCGGGGCGACCGCGCGATTGGCTTGAACATCGCCCTCGGCGACCTGGATGGGAAGGAGGGGGGCGCCGGCAACTGGGGGAACTTTCACCAGGAGAACTGGTTCGCCGGCCGCCGCGACAGATGCACCGAGTTGCGGGAGTGGGGAACGCTGTGGATGAGAACCGCCCGCCGTTGACGCGCCACCGCCGGGCGCTCGTGATATTCTAGGGTACTCGCGTCGCCGCCATGCGCCAGCGCCCGATCTTACCCAGAATCTGCATCGCACTCGGCTTTCCCGATCCGGAGACGCTGCTGGCGCACGCGCGCAGCGAGGCGGACGCCGGGGAGCGGTTCTTCGAGTTCCGGCTGGATTATCTCGGCAACCCCGAAGCCGGCTTGCGCGCCATCCGCGCCTTTCTCGCCGACCGGCCCGAGGCCAGCATCCTGGCCACCTGCCGCCGCCACCAGAACCAGGGGCGCTTCAACGGCAGCGTGGAGGAACAACTGCGGCTGCTGGCGGCGGCTGTCGAAGCCGGCGCCTCGGCGGTCGACATCGAAATCGAGACCGCCGAGAACGCCCTGGCGCGCCTGGATGCTTTTCGCGGACGTGCCCTGCTGGTCATCTCCTACCACAACTTCGAGGGGACCCCGGCGGTGGAAGTCGTGCTGCGCCGGATGATGCGCATCCCCGCCGACGCCTACAAACTGGTGACGACGGCCCGCAAGCCGTCGGATAACTGGCGGGTGCTGTCGCTGGCGCGATCGCACCCGCACAGCCAGTTGATCCTGCTGGCGATGGGGGAGATGGGGTTCGCCACGCGCGTGCTGTCGCCGTCGTTT
>CAYOTD010000674.1:0-3191 GCA_964406685.1 uncultured Solibacteraceae bacterium
TGGCTGATCCACCGCCAGATCTATCTTCACGAGATCGACGCCGTGCAGCTCGAGTACACCAACATGGGCCAGTATGCGGGCCGGTACCGCCGCTTGGTCTGCGCCCTGTTCGAGCACGATGTCTATTTCCAGTCCATCGCGCGCATCCTGCGCGGCACGCACAGTCCCACCAAGCGGCTGGCGGCGATCTGGGAGTATCTGCGCGCGCTGCGCTACGAGCTGCGCCTGCTGCCGGAGCTCGACCGGGTACAGGTGTGCAGCGGCGAGAACCGCGCGCTGCTGCTCTCGTTTCTCCCGCAACTGGCGGGCCGGATCGAAGACGGGCTGCGCGCCGGCATCGACACCTCGCGCTACCAGCCGCGCTACGAGGGCCGCGAGCCCATGACCATGCTGTTCCTGGGCAGCTTCCGGCATCAGCCCAACCTGGAGGCTTTGGAGTGGTTCTCGCAGCGGGTGATGCCGCGCGTGCTGAAGCGATGTCCCGCGGCGCGCCTCATCATCATCGGCTCGGATCCTCCGCCGCGCCACATGCTGCCGGACTTCGGCGATGCCGTCGAGATGGTGGGGCCGGTGGAGGACGTGAGGGAACCGCTGGCGCGCTACGCCGTGTTCCTGTGCCCGATTCTCAGCGGGTCCGGGGTCCGCGTGAAGCTGTTGGAGGCGTTCGCCGCCGGCATTCCCGTGGTTTCCACGCGGCTGGGCGCGGAGGGCCTGGCGCAGGCCGACGGCGATTTGTGCGCGCTGGCCGACTCGCCCGATGAGTTCGCCGCACGGGTCGCCGACCTGTTGGAACACCCCGAGAAAGCCGAGGCCATCTCCCGGCGGGCGCGCGCCGAGGTCGAGTCGAACCGAGACATCCGCGTGATGGCGCGCCGGCTGGAGGAGAGCCTACGGGCGGCGCTCCACGAGAAGCGCGCTTCGCCGTGACCCCGCCGGAACCGATCTATCTGCGCCGGCCAAGATTGGTGCGGCAGCGCCAGCCGATGAGTTGCTGGGCGGCGGCACTGGAGTCCTGGCTCAGCGTCTGCTCGCCCGCTTCCCCCTATGACGAGGACTGGGCCGTGCGCGCCTTTGCCCGCTGGCAGGCGGGGGACTGCCGCATCGAATGGGAAGGACTGAAGGCCGTGGCGCGTCTGTTCCGCATGGAGTGCGAGGAACTGGGCGCCGGTGGGCTGACCCCGGAGTATATCCGCGGCCGGCTGGATGCGGGCCATCTCTATCTCACCTACGTTCCCACCCCCGGCCCGGTGGCGGCGCACACCGTGGTAATCTACGGTATCGCTGAGACGGGGGTGGACGTAGTGGATCCGCTCGAGGGCTACCTCTGGCGGCCCCCCGAGTTCTTCCTGAGCCGCACGCGGGCGCTGGCCTGCTGGCCCTCGCGCGCGGGCGGCGTGATTCCCGACCCGGCGGCGCGGGTCGAGTGGTTCCTTCAAACCGGCGTCATCCTGCCGTGATTACGATTGGCTGACGCGCACCCTGAATTCGCCCTTCTGCGCCGGCCCCTCCGCCGTCAGCAGGACGCGCCAGAGACGCTCGCCCCAGGTGCCGCGCAGGCGCGCGTCTTGAAGGGGAATCTCCTCGATGGACGCCTTGAGCGCGGCGGCGTCGAAGCGAACAGTGACGTTGTCCTCCAGCTTCAGCAAGCCGGCCGATTCGGCGGGCCGGTTGGCGCACATCAGCGTCAGCGTGATCCGTTGCGCGGCCTTGTTCAGCGAATAGGCGTCGGAGATCTCGATTTCGTTGTTCGCGCGGTCGAAGCGGAACGTTCGCCGCCAGCTCTCGATGCCCGCCTCGGGCGGATAGGCCTGGACGAGGTTCAGCCGGAATTCGGCCGCCCGCGCGTCGATGCGGCAGGAAACGTCGGTGGCGCGGAACTGGCGGCCGGCGGACTGCATCACGCCGTTCACGGTCGGCAGGTTGTGATAGGCCGACTGCATGGTCCAGATCTCGTAGCGTTTCGAGCTGAACGTCTTGGCGGTGTAGGTTTCCACGCCGACGTCGATGATGGCGGGCCGGCCGTTGGCGTAGATCATGAAGTTGCCGACGTCGTTGTGGTTGTGGCTTTCGGCGTTGTGGCCGCCCTGCGCCGCCAGGTACAGGCCTTCGGCCGAGCCCGCCTTGCGCCGCGCGATCATGACCTGGATGCCCGGCAACCAGACGTCGCCCACCAGCGGCTCGGCACGCGGCGCCCGGCGGATGTTGTCTACGTTGAACAGCGCGGGGAGGTTGCGGCCGATCGAGTCGCTGCGCACACCTCCGGCCTTCTGCTCCTCGGCGGCCCAGGCGCCGAAGGCGGCCATGACCGGGTCGCCGATGGCGCGACCGTAGCGGTACACCAGGTCCGCGGCAATGCCCACCTTGGCCGGGGCGTCGGCGAAGTTGGTGAAGTAGTGGCCGTGGATGTGGGCGCGATAAATGTAGCGGCCGATCTCGCGCACCAACGGGACCTGGTAGAAATTCATCGCGCCCTTTGACGCCGAGTCGAGCAGATCCAGGTTATCGAACAGAGAGGCCCCCGCGCGGAACCAGTAGCTGGGTCCCTCGTCGCAGCCGCCGTCGTCGTGGTAGCCGTCCAGGAACCGGTCCACGCTGCGCAGAATCTTGGCCACCGCGGCCAGCCTCCGCTTCTCGTCCATCTCGATGAGCAGGGCGCAGGCCAGCCAGTTCGAGTTGATCCACGGGTTCCAGTTGTTGACCGGGTTGCGGTGCGCCAGTCCCATCCAGCCGAAATCCTCGCGGGTGAGGCAGGGGGTGAGAACGCGGCGGTCGATCTCCAGGCGGATGCGCTCGGGGATCAGCGGTGACACCTCGGCCAGCCGCGGCTTCAGCAGGTACCAGGTCCAGGCAAGCTGGGCGGCGGTTTCGGCGGCGAACAGGTCGACGGTGGGCTCGGCCACGTCCGGCAGGCCCACTCCGGCCTTTTGCGCGCTCATGTGCGCCGGCAGGCCCCAGAAGCTCTCTTCGCACGTGGTCCAGATACCGTTGGCGATCTCATCCAGAAAGCGCCCCTTGCCCTCCATGCACTCCGCCAGGGTCAGCTCGCGAAGTTGCTCGCGCCGGCGCCCCCGCACGCGTTCGAAGTTCGAGCGGTTGCCGATGCGGCGGAATTCGAGGAACAGCGCGGCCGGCAACGGTTCCCACGTCCGGCCGAGATGCTTCTCGCCCGCGGCGACGGCCCCCGCGCGGAC
>CAYOTD010000675.1:0-3186 GCA_964406685.1 uncultured Solibacteraceae bacterium
AGCGCTACTACCAGCGCAAGTGCACTCGGAGCAACACGGTGGTCGCGATCAAGACTGCGAATTCCGACGTCATTCGGCCTGTGATTCCAATCGCATTCGGCCACCTGTTCCGATGGGATTCGGCCACTGATTCCGAGGCCATTCGGCCACCCCTTTGGGCGGGGGCGACACGGGGTAACCTCAACTATGATCCGCCTCTTTTTCGGAGCGAGAGGTCGGAATGGAGCGGTTATCCATGCGGAAGATTCGAGATGTTTTACGACTGAAATTCGACTGCGGTCTGGCGGACCGGCAGATCGCCAAAAGCATCGGCCTCGCCCGCAGCAGCGTGGGCGAGTAGGTGCGCCGATTCCAGGCTGCGGGGCTGGTGTGGCCGTTATCCGCGGCATGGTCTGACGCGGAACTGGAAGCGTGCTTGTTTCCCGCGTTGCCGTCGGTACCGGGTCAACGGCGGCCACTGCCGGACTGGTCTTGGGTGCATCAGGAACTGCGCCGCAAGGGCGTGACCTTGATGCTGTTGTGGCAGGAGTACAAGGCGACCTACCCGGAGGGGCTCCAGTATTCCCGATTCTGCGACAGCTATCAGGCATGGCGCGGCCAGCGCGATCTGGTGATGCGACAGACCCACCGCGCGGGTGAGAAGCTGTTTGTCGACTTCTGCGGCCAAACCGCGGCGATCGTCGATCGGCAGAGCGGGGAGATCCGGCCGGTGCAGGTCTTCGTGGCGGTGCTGGGCGCCTCCAACTATACCTACGCCGAGGCGGTGGCCAGCCAGGGCTTGGCCGACTGGATCGGCGCCCATGTGCGGGCGTTCGCGTTCTTCCAGGGGGTCCCTGCGGTCGTTGTGCCCGACAATTTGGCGTCAGGGGTCAGCAAGGCCTGCCGTTACGAACCCGACCTCAACGCCACCTATGCCGAGATGGCGGCGCATTACGGGGTGGCGGTGGTGCCGGCCCGGGTGCGCAAGCCGCGCGACAAGGCCAAGGTCGAAGCCGGGGTGCTGTTGGTGGAACGCTGGATCCTGGCGCGGCTAAGGCATCAGTTGTTCGGCTCGCTGACGGCCCTGAACCGGGCCATCGCGACCTTGGTCGCGGAGCTGAACGCGCGGCCGTTCAAAAAGCTGCCCGGCTGCCGCCGCTTGGCGTTCGAGACGATCGACCGTCCGGCCTTGCAGCCGCTGCCGACGGTGCCGTACGAGTTTGCCTCCTGGAAACAGGCCAAGGTCCACGTCGACTACCACGTGGAGGTGGAGGGGCATTACTACTCCGTACCGCATCCCTTGGTCGGGAGGAAGGTCGACCTGCGGATCACCGCGACCACGGTGGAAGTCTTCCATCGCGGTCAGCGCGTGGCGTCCCATCCCAAAGTCGAGCAGCGCGGTCGCCACAGCACCGTGGACAGTCACATGCCGCCGCACCATCGCTTCGCCCGCTGGTCCCCGGAGCGGCTTCGGCGTTGGGCGGAACAGTCGGGACCGGCCACGGCGCAGTTGATTGAAGCCATTCTCCTCGCACGGCGGCATCCGGAACAAGGCTACCGCTCCTGCCTCGGCATTCTGCGTCTGGGTGAGCGCTTCGGTCAGCCACGCCTGGAGGCCGCCTGCGAACGCGCCCTCGCGATCAATGCCCGCAGCTACCGCAGCGTCGAATCGATCCTGACGCACGGCCTCGATGCCCAACCGCTGACGGCAGAAGAACCCCGTCCCGCCGTGACCCACGCCAATCTGCGCGGCCCGACCTATTTCCATTGAACCCGGAGTCCCGAATCATGTTGTCCCATCCCACCTTCGATCACCTGCGCACCCTGCAACTCAGCGGCATGCTGCACGCCTTGCAAGACCAGGAACAGCAGCCGGAGAGCGACCGGCTGAGCTTCCTGGAACGCTTGGGGCTGCTCCTCGACCGGGAAATCAGTGAGCGCCAGAACCGTCGCCTCACGACCCGACTGCGGGCCGCTCAGTTGAAACTTCAGGCCAGCCTCGAAAACCTGGACCTGAAAACACCCCGCCACCTGGACCGCGCCCTGGTCCATCAACTGGCCACCTGCCAGTGGGTCGCCGACCATCTGAATATCTTGATCACCGGCCCCACCGGCGTTGGCAAATCGTATCTGGCCTGCGCCCTGGCGCAGAAAGCCTGCCGTGAAGGCTATACCGCCCTCTACCACCGATTGCCCCGCCTATTGACCGAACTGGAGATCGCCCGCGGCGATGGCCGCTATCCGAAACTGATGCGGCAGCTGGCGCGGGTCGAGGTACTGGTGCTCGACGACTGGGGCCTCGAAAACAGCAGCAACGACCGCCAACGCCGGGATCTCCTGGAAATTCTCGACGACCGCTACGCCACCCGGTCCACCCTGGTCACCAGCCAACTACCGGTCGAGCACTGGCATCAAACCCTCGGCGATCCCACCGTGGCCGAGGCCATCCTCGATCGCCTGGTGCACAACGCCTACCGGTTCCCCCTCCAGGGTGATTCGATGCGCAAACACGGTCGACCGTCGCCATCCGCGAAACCCGTTACGCCGTAACGCGCCCAGGGAGAATCCAACGATGCCCAAAACCTCGGCACAACGGCAGGCCGCTTACCGCGCACGCCGCGATCACGGCGATGGCGAGCGGCGCCTCAATACCTGGATCAGCGCCTCCGCCCACCTCGCGTTGCAGCGCATCGCGCGACACCACGGCATCACGCGCCGGGCACTGCTCGAGCGTTTGGTGCTCACCGCGGACGACGACATCGTCGCGGCCCTCGAACTCGACACCCCCGCGTGGGATCACTACTTCGGCGTTACGCCGTAACGGAGAGAAAAACATCTGAAACGACCGGATCGGCCGTCCCGACCATTGACCGATCCGGATCACTCTGAGTAACCTCCAACCACCCCGCGTCGCTTCGCTCCGACCGCCCGGCCGAATGCCATTGGAATGAGTGGCCGAATCACGCTGGAATCAGTGGCCGAATGGGCTGGAATACGCAGTCATGGCCAACTCGGCCTCCGACGCCCGTTCCAGCGAACAGGAACTGCGGCAGAAGCTGATCGAGGCGCGCGCGGTGGATGTCATGGTTGCCGTCGGCCCCAACATGTTCTACACCGTCACGCTGCCCTGCACGCTGTGGTTTCTGGACAAGGGCAAAGCCAGCACGCCGCGCGCGGACACCGTGCTGTTCATCGACGCCCGCCACA
>CAYOTD010000676.1:0-3184 GCA_964406685.1 uncultured Solibacteraceae bacterium
AACAATCCGCCGCGCCGAGAAACCGCAGCGTGAGCAGCAAAATCGCCGTGGCGGTCAGACCATCCACGTCATAGTCGCCATAAACGCAGATGCGCTCGCCGCGGCGCAGCGCTTCGCCAATCCGATCGGTAGCGCGGTCCATATCCTGTAACGCAAAAGGATCGAGCAGGTCCGAGAGGCGCGGATTCAGAAAGGCGCGGGCGAGTTCTGGCGTATCGAATCCGCGCGCGACGAGCACACGGGCCAGCAGCGGATGCAGAGAGAGCGCCCGCCGCAGCGATTCATCGCGGCCATCCGCGCCGAGTGGGCGGCGCAGAGTCCACGGCGCAGGGGAATCCGGGGTCGGGGAAGGCTGGGGCATCGGTTCAGGAACAGGCGGTGGAAACAGGAGAATCCGCGGCAGCGGCAGCGGCCCGCCGGAGGCGCGGGAAATTCACTGGCGGCCACTCTATCTTCCACCGCGAGCGCCGTCAATCCCGCGAAGCGCTCGCGTGAGAAATCATTCCAGTTCGGCCAGGCGTCGCAAATCCTCCGTGCGCCCAAGGCAAATCAGATGATCGCCCGCCTTGAACTCATAGTTGGGCGGCGGCACGAAGGGAAGGCCATATTTCGCCGTAGCGGAAGAGGGGACAGGCGCCGCGCCGTCCGCCTGCCGGTTGCGCACGGCGGCGATATTGACGCCAAAAGCCTGGCGGACGTTTACCTGCACGATGCTTTTTCCCACAAAAGAAGGCGGTGTTTCTAGTTCGCTGAGGCCATAGCCCGGAGCGAGCGTAGTGTAATCCAGCAGGTCGGGCGAGACCAGCGTCTGCGCGGTCCTCTCGGCGATGTCCTTATCGGGAAAGATGACCCGCGTGGCGCCCAGCCGCAGCAGCGCGCGGCGATGGTCCTCGCTCACCGCCTGCGCGACGATCTCCTTGACCCCGATCTCCTGGAGAACAATGAGGGCGAGAACGGAACTCTCCACATGGCCGCGCAGGGCAAGCACGGCGCAGTCGCATTCATCCACGCCCAGTTCCCGCAGGGCGTCGCGATCACGGGCGTCCGCCGCGGCCGCTTTTGCCACATGCTCCGCGATTCCTTCGACCAGTTCCAGATCGCGATCAATCGCGAGAACCTCGCAGCCCTGAAGGCTCAGACGGCGCGCCAGTTCCTGGCCAAAGGTTCCCAATCCAATCACGGCGATTCGGCGTTTCATATACAAGCGCCTCCCGCGCGCCTGGTTCCGCCCGCTCAACCCACGAGGACGGATTCTTCAGGATAAGTGTATCGCGCGCCCGGACGGCGCTCGCCTACCATGCTGAAGGCGAGAGTCAGCGGTCCAAGACGGCCAGCGAACATCGCAAGCACGATTACAATGCGGCCCGCCACGGATAACTCCGGCGTGACGCCCATGGACAAACCCACTGTGCCCAACGCCGAAACGGACTCGAAAGCCAGGTCCAGAAATCGCTCGCGCGCGGCCACGGTTCCCAGACGCCCGGCTTCGGTGATCTGCAGCGCGAAAAAGATGAGCGCGAACGCGCAAAAGGCGGCGGCAAAGGTCGCCAGCGCCTTGCTGACCTGCGAAGGCAAAATCCGCCGCCCGTGGATTTCCGTATCGCTCCGCCCGCGCACGCGGCTGACCACGATCCCGAGCAGCACGGCGAAGGTGGTCGTCTTCACGCCGCCGCCGCAGGAGCCGGGCGAGGCGCCGACGAACATCAGCGCCATCATCACGCAAAGCGCCGGGCCGCTGAGATGGGAAATCTCAAGCGTATTGAAGCCCGCGGTGCGCGCCGTGACCGACTGGAACAGCGCGCAGAACAGCGCTTCCAGCGGCGAGCGGCCCGCCAGGGTGTGACTCGCTTCGAGCAGCGCGATGGCGAACGCGCCCCAAAGAACGAGCAGCGCGCTGGTTTGCAGCGCCAGGCGCGAATGCAGAGAGAGCCGCCGCCCCGCCTTGCGCCCCTGGCGCCACCAGAGATTCAACTCCACGAGAACGAGAAATCCGAGTCCGCCCGAAAGAATCAGCGCCATGATCACTCCGTTCACCACGGGATCGGCGCGGAATTGCGTCAGACTCTCCGAAAACAAGGAAAATCCGGCGTTGCAAAACGCGGAAACAGAATGGAACACCGCGTAATAGAAGGCCTCCAGAGGCGGATATCGCCATGCGAAACGCGCCCAGAGCAGCAACGCGCCCACGCCCTCGATGGTAAAGGTATAAAGCAGCACGCGCGGCGCCAGATCGCGAAGCCGCAATTCACGCATCATGCCAAAGGATGACGTAAAGGTCTCAGCGCCTTTCAGACTCAGGCGCCGCCCGAGCGCCAGCATCAGAGAGGTGGAAAACGTCAGAATGCCCAGCCCGCCCAGTTGAATCAGCCCCAGAATCACCAGTTGCCCCGTCAGCGTATAATCCTTGCCTGTATCGAGCGCCGTCAGACCCGTTACGCACACGGCGGAGGTGGAGGTGAAAAGCGCCTGGCTCCAGGTATGGGGCGCGCCCGCGGAACAGGCGGGATGCTGAAGCGCAAACGTTCCGAGCGCGATCAGAACCGCAAAAGAGAGAAAAAGAAATCGGCTGGAACGCATAACTCCACCCGGGTTCAGGCGCCGGCGGGCTGGTTCGCGGAAGCCGCGGAGTGATTCGCCAGGATGATTCCGGCGGCCTCGCGGATCGAGGGGCATCGGAAATCCGGCTCGGGATCGCAGGGATCGCCGGAACGCAGCGATCCCGTTTCCACAAGAACCGTGCGCAGCCCGGCGCGGCGTCCGCATTCGATGTCGCTTGCGCGGTCGCCAACAATCCAGCTGCGCGCGCGGTCAATCCGCATTTCCTCCACCGCCAGATCAATCATGCCCGTGCCCGGTTTGCGGCAGGGCGAGTTTTCCGCGATACTGTAAGGCGAATAATAGAACCGGTCTATGGCGCCGCCCTCCGCCGCCATCTGCCTGCACAACTCCGAATTGCAGCGGAGGAATTCCCTTTCCGTTATATATCCCATTCCGATCCCCGCCTGGTTCGTGACGCTGACGATCAGGAATCCGGCGGCGCGCAGGGCGGCGAGCGCGCTTCCCGCGCCGGCGATCATGCGAATTTCCGAGGAGCCGCGCAGATAGTAAACCTCTTCATTCAGCGTGCCATCGCGATCGAGAAACACAGCCGGGCGGGGAGCGGCGGGCGCCGCGCGCTCCACAT
>CAYOTD010000677.1:0-3180 GCA_964406685.1 uncultured Solibacteraceae bacterium
GCCGCGTGCCTGGTGCGGCGCAAGCCGGCCGCGGCGGCGCGGGCGGCGGTTCTTCTGGGTGTGCTGGCCGTGTCCTGCTGCGGAAGCTGGTGGCTGCGCTCGTGGATCTCGACCGGCAGTCCCGCCTATCCGCTGTTTATCAAGGGCAACCAGGAGGTCGCCGAGACGCTCGAACGGGACGCCGCGCATGGTTTCGGCCGAAGCCTGAAGGATTTCGTGCTGGTTCCCTGGCACATGTTCATCGGCCCGCCCCACCGCTTCGCCGACGCTTTCACCTTCGGCCCGGCGGGGCTTCTGCTGGCGGTTGCGACCATGGCGGCTCTGGCGCGCAGCCGCCGCGCCCCCCCGCCGGAGGTCTTCTTTCTCGCCGTATCCGGCATGTTGTACCTGCTGTTCTGGTTCTTCACCAGCCAGGTGATGCGTTACCTGACCGGGCTGCTGGCCGTGGCCGCGATTCTGTTCCTGTGGCTGCTGGCACGCGCGCGCCTCACGCGGTACGTCCCCGTTGCCGTCACGCCGGTGCTGGCCGCGCTGGCGCTGCACGCGGCGCTGCTCACCTCGACGATGGTAAGGCGGCCGACGGTTCCGGCGGTGACCAACGCTCAGCGGCAGCAGGCCCTTGCGGCCAACTTCCCTTACTACCACGCCATCCAGGAACTGAACCGCCACGCCTCCGCGCAGGACAAGGTCTATCTGCTGTTCTGCGAGGAGCAGAAGTACTCCGTGAGAAGCTTGAGCTGGGGCGACTGGTACGGCGAACACAACTTTGACTGGGCCGGGAAAGGCACACGCTCGCCGCGCGAGCTGGCCGAGCGCCTCCGTGCGGCCGGTTACCGCTGGATCGTGGTCGCCCGCCGCCACGCGCGCGGCGCCGGCTCCATGTTCGGCTGGCGCGCCGTGGAGTGGGACGGCGGCCTGCCCGGCTACCCCGCGATCTACTCCGATCGCTCCTTCACGGTGCACCGGCTATGGTGAAAGGCATCGCTATCGTCGCGCTTCTGCTTCCGCTGGCCGGCTGCGTCGGCGAGGGTGAGCGGGCCCGGCCGCTGCCCGCGCCCCGGCTGGCCGCGCTCCACCCGGACAAGGCCGCCGCCGGTGAGTCCTTCAATCCGCAGCCGGACGGTTCCTCCGCGCTCGCCATGACGGGGGAGAACCTGTTCCGCGGCTGCCGCGTGTGGTGGGCGGGCGAGCCGCTGGAAACCGCCGGGGGCGACGACACGCGGTCGCTGGCGGCCATCGTCCCGAAGCGGCTCACCGGACGGCCCGGCGTGTTTCCGATCACGGTGGAGCTGGCCGACGGCACACGCTCGAATGCCCTGCCGTTCACCGTCATGCGGCCATCATCTGGTCCAGTTGAGTAGGCGCAGGGCGTTGTCGCGGTACAGGCTCTTGAGCAGGTCGTCCGGCAGCTCGAGGCCGTAGTAGCGCCACCAGATGCGGCCGGGCAGGTACTCGTCGCCGGTCTCCAGCAGACGCCACCAGGCTTCGTACATGTGCCGCTCCCAACCCATGTCGGTGCCGAACATCACGCGGTCGCGGTAGCGGGCGATGAAGCGGGCCGCGGCGCGCGGCGCGCGGCCGATCTCGTAATCGCGCGCGGAGATGTCCACGAAGGCGTTGGGATACCGGTCCAGCACCTTGGCCAGGGCCGCCAGGTCGTTGCCCTGGTTGCTGAGATGGCACAGGATGAAGCGCGTTTGGGGGTGCCGCGCCAGCATCCGGTCGCGCGTCAGGAGCAGTTCTTCGTAGGACGGCACGTCCTTGCCGTGGAGGTTGAATCCCTGGAAGTCGGGCGTGCGCTCCTGCTTCGGCCCCAGCGGCTGCCAGCAGGAGGGATGGTCGGCGATGTGGACGTTGATGGGGATGTTCAGCTCGGCGCACTTCTGCCAGAACTTGTCGAGCCGCGGATCGTCGAGCCGCAGGCGTTTGGCGCGGGGCAGCGCCTTGGCCTCCGAGGCCTGGACGCCCCAGCCCTTGTCGGTGATCTCGCCCACGCCGCGCGCGCCCAGCCGGTAGCAGCGCTCCAGTTCCCTGGCCGCGCGCTCGGGGTAATCCGGCGCGTCGATGTTCGAAGTGTCCACGCCGCACCAGACCTGGAACCGGTCCGGGTAGCGCTTGAGGAACAAAGCCACCTGCCGGTCGAAGGCCGCGCCCACCGCCTCGGTGAATACCACCGACCGCTCGACGCCGACCTCGTCCATCCGCCGCACCCAGGCGTCCACATCCGCCGGCGTCTTCATGACGTTCATCGACGAGTGCGAGTGGATGTCGATCACCGGATAGCGCGCCTTGGCGATGCGCGTCTCAGGCACGACCAGCGAGGAATCGGGCTTATAGTCCTTCAGCAGGATCCCGTCCATCGGTCCGGCTTTGACCGTGACGCCGTACTTGACCTCGGCCTTGGGCGCAGCGGCCTTCGGCGACTGAGTTTGCGCCAGAACGGCCGCAGCCAGCGCCGCAACCGGCGCCAAAAGCAGACGAAGCGTATATCCCATAATGTCGATTCATTCTAGTACGCACGGCGGCGGCACGAGAGAAAGCCCCCCCAATCCATCGGTGGCAGTCATCATTCGAGGGTCCGGCGCCGGGACGGGGCTACGGTGGTGAATCAATAGCCCCAGTTCGGCTGCGATGGCTTCGGCGATGGCTGAGAAGGGCGGTCCTTCCCGCTCCGGCGAGGACGGAATGCCGCGCGCAAGCACATCTCCGCCCTCGCCGCGAAAAAAAGGTCTGTAAATCCGTTGACAAGGATCCCAAGGGGGATTTAGGCTCGGAGCGGCAGCAGTATCAGCGCCTCCAGCCACTCGGTCGGTCGAGCCGCCGTCGTCGCCAATCGCAGCCCGATCCTTCGCGCGTGATGCCCCATCCGCCCCGGCGTGTTGAAGATGAGGAACCGCAACCGCTTCGGCCGCGCCGTCAGCGACTCGGCCGGCAGCGCCAACCTCTTCAGCGCCGTCATTAGGTTGTGCGAAATCGCCGCCAGGCGCAGCCAGCCCGCCTTCGTTCCGAAGTGTTTCGACGGCATCCCCCCGCCGCCAGTTCATTCTTCAAAACGTCATGCACCGCTTCCACGGGTGCAATGTCTCGACTCGCTCCGCTCGGGCCTCGCTTGCCGACGGATTGGGGACCGTCATCGTGCTTTGCACGCCCACCACAGCCTGTAGTTCCAGGGCCGTGAGT
>CAYOTD010000678.1:0-3167 GCA_964406685.1 uncultured Solibacteraceae bacterium
ACCGCTGCCGGAGCCCCCACCGATCGAGGTGGCGCAGAACCCGTTGGGCCAGCCCCCTGTCTTTCCCTCCGCGCCCCAGATTCAAGCGGAGGAGAAACCCAAGCCCAAGCTGGCCTTCGAGAGACCTTCCTCGGCCTCAGGGTCCGCTTCCGGCCTTCCGCGAGGCGGCGGCCTGCTGCCCGCTCCCTCCACTTCCGTGGACGAGGCGATCCGCGCCGTCGCGCGGCAGCCTGCCGGCGCCTCGTTCGCCGTCGGGGACATGGGCGACGGGCCGGGCGGTCTCGGCGAGGCCATGATCGTGCCCGGAACCCCGGGACGCCAGGGCTCCCGGGTGGAGCTGCTCAGCGATCCGATGGGCGTCGACTTCCGTCCCTATCTGACGCTCATCCTCGCCTCGGTGCGCCGCAACTGGTTCGCGGTGATTCCCGAGAGCGTGCGGCTGGGACGCCAGGGCCGCGTGCAGATCCAGTTCGCCATCAACCGCGACGGCCGCGTGCCGAAACTGGTGATCGCTTCCCCCTCCGGCGCCGATGCGCTGGATCGCGCGGCGGTGGCAAGCATCAGCGCCTCCAATCCGTTTCCTCCTCTGCCCGGCGAGTTTCGCGGCGAGCAGATCCGGCTTCAGCTCACCTTCCTCTACAACCTGAGGGCGCGGTGAAGAGCCGCTACTACACCGCCCTGCTGTGCTACGCGGCCCTGGCGCTGGCCGCGGGTCTTCAGTTCACCGGAAAGATCCGCCTGGCGCTGTGGATCTTTCTCGGCGCCCTCGCCGTGAAGACCTGGATTCACCACCAGCGATCCGCCCGCTAAGGCGATCACCCTTAGCGGCAGTAAGGTGATTTCTACCCTACCTAATAAGGTGATCCGTCGAAGGACAAACACCTAAGGAATTGGTTACAACTGTCGATTAGAGAGTGCGGATGGCGCTCACAGCGGTGCCGGCGTGTCCCATAATGGCACACGGATTCCGAATCGAAACATCAGATCCGGCTCGCTGTTTCAGAACGGAATCGATCCCCGGCGCAAGGGTAGATGTGACGCGTTTGGCTCCGATCAGTCGTAACTGGCGAAGTGATTGAAGACGCGAAGTAAATCGTTTGTTAGACGGAGAATTCCGTCGCGCTTCGGACTTGGCCATGCGGATGCTCAATACCGAGGCGGAAAGGCAGAAGCCGATCCGGGAAAAACCTCAGATTGAGGATTCAAATCGGAGTCAGCGAGGAACAGTGATGCGAGTCAAAGAGGCGGGTCCGGCGGAAAACGGCAGATTGAGCAGGCGTGATCGCGTCGTTCTCGAACATCTGGCGTTGGTTAAGGCGATCGCCGTGCGTGTGCACGAAAATCTGCCGGTTCACGTCGACCTCGACGACCTGGTGCACGCGGGCATCCTGGGGCTGTTCGACGCCGCCACAAAATACAACCCTGACAAAAAAGTGGCGTTTTCCAGCTACGCCAAACACCGGATCAAGGGCGCCATCCTCGACAGCCTGCGCCAGCTCGACTGGGCCTCGCGCGATCTGAGGCGCCGCCACAAGCAGGTGGAAGCCGCCACGCGCGACCTGGCCTCCGAGCTTCAGCGCAACCCGACCGAAGCCGAAGTGGCCGAAAAACTCGGCGTCGAGCAGGACCGCTGGCGGCAGATTATGGTCGATCTTCGCAGCGCCGGTCTGGTTTCGGCCTCCACACGCTCCGGCGACAACGACGACCTGCCCGCTCCCGACTTCCCCAGCAAGCCCGAAACCCACCCCGACCGCATGTGCGAGCGGGAACAGCTTCGCCAGGTTCTTTCCACCGCCATGCGCACCCTGCCCGAGCGCTATCAGAAAGTAGTCGTCCTGTATTACACCAACGAGATGACGATGAAGGAAATCGGCGGCGTGCTGGGTATCAACGAAAGCCGCGTCTCGCAGATCCACAAGGCGGCGCTGGAGAAGATGGCTAACGTGCTGCAATCCAACGGAATCTACTCCAGCCACGCCTTCGCGGACTGAGATCTCAATCGACCCGGATCGTATACGGCATCACCTTGAGGATGCCGCCGCGCGCCCAGAGCCGTAAATCGAAGTCCCGCACCAGCGCCCGAAGCCGCGCGTCTACGGCCGCATCAGCCGAGCGCGTCAGCAGCATGTCCAGTAGCGATCGCTTCGGCGGATAGGGAACCAGCCGGATGGTGTCGCCAGCCGCTATTCCCGCCCGGGAGCGCACAAGCTGCACCGCACGATCCAACCCGCCCAGCTCGTCGACAAGCCCGCGCGCATGGGCCTGCGCACCCATCCAGACCCGTCCCTGTCCGAGAACGTCGATCTCTTCCAGCTTCCGCTTGCGCGCCTCCGCCACCCGCTCCAGAAAGCTCTTGTAGACGCCGCCGACCGATTCCCGCAGTTTCATGCGCCCGGCTTCGGTCAACGGCTGATACTCGGAATCGATGTCGGCGAAGCGCCCGCGCGTCAGGATCTCCTTCTGAATCCCCAGCTTGTCGTACAGGCCGCGCAGGTTCACCTTGCCGTAGATCACGCCGATCGATCCGGTGATGGTGTCCGGGTAGGCCAGGATCGGGTCGCCGGTCATCGAGATGAAGTAGCCTCCGGAGGCCGCCACGTCGGACATCGAGATTACGAGCGGCTTCTTCCGGCTCAGCAGCTTCAGCTCACGCAGGATGTCGTCGGAGGCGACGGCGTCCCCGCCGGGGGAGTTGACGCGCAGGATGACGCCCTTGATTCCGGTGTCTTCGCCCACCTTTCGCAGCAACCGGATGAAGGACTCCGAGGCGATCAGATCCTCCGACCCCGGGCCCTCGGCGCGCCCCCGCAGGATCGAACCTTCCGCCACGACAAACGCCACCCGGCGCGCCTTGCCGGAAGAGGCGAGGGATCGCAGATACTCGCGGTGCGAGATCTTCTTGAGTTCCTTCTGATTGAGCCGCTTCTTCAGCTCGTCCAGCGCCTGGTCCTCGAACAGCAGGCCGTCCACCAGTCCGCCCGCCTTGGCCTGCGGACCCAGGAACGGTCCCTGGTCGATCAGGGCGCGCACCTCGCCGGCGCTCTTCTTCCGGCTGGAGGCGATCACATCGACCACACGGCCGTAAAGCTGGTCGAGGACGGAATCCAGCACTTCGCGCGACTCCTCGCTCATCGAGGTCCGCGTGAACATGTCGGCGGCGTCCTTGT
>CAYOTD010000679.1:0-305 GCA_964406685.1 uncultured Solibacteraceae bacterium
ACCGAGTAGTTCGTGTTGAGTTTCTGCTCGCGGTCGCTGTAGCGGTAGATCTCGATATCGTGGTTGCCCAGCGCCAGGTAGACGGGCACGGGGCTCAGGGCAAGGATCGGCTGGGCGCGCTCGACTCCCGGGCAGACCTGGCCCTTGGTGGGACGCTCCAGGCAATAGGCGTCCGTGATGTCGCCGGTGTGCAGAACAAACGCCGGTTGCGGCGTGGTGGCGCTGATCTCCTTCAGGATGTTCTTCAGGTTTTCGTCGAACTTCGTCTGGCGAACCGCCATGTGTGTGTCCGAGATATGCGCGAA
>CAYOTD010000679.1:315-3166 GCA_964406685.1 uncultured Solibacteraceae bacterium
AGCTTCGTCACCACATCCTGAAGGAATCGTCCCAGCGTCTCTCCGTTCTTTGCGTGTTGGCCACGCGCCTTGACGATCCCTGGGTGGGCCTCTCTCAAATCCACCAGGTGAGTGTCGCTGATGTGAAGGAAATCGACTGTCGGCTGTGCGGCCCAGCCGAACGAGTGCACCGCCAGCAACAGACAGGCAAAACGAATCATGAATGCTCCCCTTGTCAGTTTAGCCTTGGGACGGCTCGCCGTTTTATGCTGAAGTCTTGAGCGAGACATCCATCGGCCCCGGCGTTGAGCGGCGCATGCGCGAGGACTGGAACCGGCGCGCCGCCGAAGACGCCCATTACTATGTCGCCTTCGGCCGGCGTGGCCAGGACGAGCGCGAGTTCCTGGCTTCCGCCGCCGATGTCGTGCGAGGGCTGGAACGCGAGATGAAGCGCCTGTCCTCCTTCGGGCGCGCGCTCGAGATCGGCTGTGGCCCAGGGCGGCTGATGCACTTCCTCTGCCGGCGCTTCGATGAGATCCATGGTGTGGACGTCTCGGACGAGATGATCCGTCTGGCGAAGGAGAGGTTCGCCGGAATTCCGAACGCCTTCCCCCGCCACACGGGCGGATCGAGCCTTGCCGGCTACGAAGACGACTGGTTCGATTTCGTATACTCCTACGCGGTGTTTCAACACATCCCCGTCCGGGAAGTTGTGCTCAATTACCTCGCCGAAGCCGTGCGTGTGCTGAGGCCCGGCGGTATTCTGCGCTGCCAGATCAACGGGCTGCCCGAGACGGCGGCCCGCTACGACACTTGGTCGGGCGTGCGCATTCCCGCGGCCGATGTCGCCCAACTGGCGCGGCGCCACGGGTGCCGGTTGCTGGCGCTGGAAGGCGCGGCAACGCAATACATGTGGACGACGTGGCGCAAGTGCGCCCCCGGTTGGACGCCGCGCCCCGCCGAAGCCCCGGCCCGCGTCCGCCGCATCACCAACGGCCACAGCTCCGAACCGGTGGCGCCCAACCGCGGGCGCTTCGCGTCCATTGCTCTATGGGTGGAGGGCCTTCCGCCGGACTGCGACCTCAACCACATGGAGATCCTCATCGGCGGCCGCGCCGGGACCGGCCTCTACCTGGGCGAGCCGGAGCGCGACGGCCTTCAGCAGTGCAACGCCGCTCTCCCTGCGGGTTTGGACTGCGGCCTGCACCCGGTGGAGCTGCGCTGGTTGGGAGCGCCGTTGTGTTCCGGATCATTGCGCGTGATTCCGCCGGGACCTGCCGTTCCGCGCGTGGTCGCGGTGAGCGACGGCGTCGACCTGATGTCGGGAACGCGCATCGTCACCGGCACGGTGAAAGTGACCCTCGAAGAGGCACCGACCCCGGAGGAGTTCCGCGCAACGGCAGGCGGCGTGCCGGTCCGCGAGATCGACATCTTCTGTACAGACCCCGTTCCCCCGCGCCACGAGATCAACTTTCGCCTGCCCGAAGGCCTCGCGGCGGGCGCGCACGTTCTCGAAATGTCGCTCGGCCGGCGCCGCTTTGCACCCCTCATGCTGGACATCGCCGGTTAAGCCGTCCAGGGCCGATCCGCCGCCTTGAATCCAGGTAGAATTGTGGCCGGAGGGAGAATGAGACATCCGGCTACGATATTGCGCGAGAAACTCGCCCAGCGCCGGGCCCTGGCCGTGCCCGGCTGCCACGACGCTCTCAGCGCGCGGCTGATCGAGGACGCCGGTTTCGAAGCGATCCAGGTGAGCGGCTTCGGACTCGCCGGCAGCCTGCTGGCGAAGCCCGACGTGGGCCTGGTCGAAATGAAGGACGTCCTGGACCATACCTGGCAGATCGCGCGCGCGGTCTCGATTCCGGTGATGGCGGACATCGACACCGGCGGAGGCAACGCCCTCAACGCGCGCGACATCACCGGGAAGTTGATCGCCATGGGCCTGGCGGGGGTCAACATCGAGGACCAGGTCTTCCCCAAGCGCTGCGGCCACATGGAAGGCAAGCAGGTGATCCCGGCCGAGGAGATGGCCGGCAAGGTTCGCGCCATGGCCGACATCCGGCGGCGGCTGGGCTCCGATCTGGTCATCAACGCCCGCACCGACGCCTGCGCGCCCCTGGGCCTGCAAGAGGCCATCCGGCGCGGCAATCTCTATCTGGAGGCGGGCGCCGACATGGTCTTCCTCGACGGCATCCGCACGCGCGCCGATATCGAGCGCGCAGTGAAGGAGATCGGCGGTCTGCTGTCGATGAACCTGATGGACGCGGTGACCGGCGTCAAGACCGAGTTGATCCCCCTGCCCGAGCTCGCGCGGATGGGCGTGGCGCGGGTCTCGATTCCCGTGGCCTCGATCCTGGTGGCGCATCGCGCCCTTAAGGAGTTCTTCGCCGCGCTCAAGGCGTCGCCCACCGGATTGCTCGAGGGCCAGACGCAATGGCTATCGTCTTTCCAGGACTACACCTCCTTCGTCGGCCTCAAAGAGTATCGCGCGCTGGAGAACGAGTACCTGCCCAAGACGCTGGTCGAGGCGAAGTACGGAGGCTGAACCATGGGAATGACCCTCGCCGAGAAGATCCTGGCGCGCGCTTCCGGACGCGCGGCCGTGGCGCCGGATCAGGTCGTGGTGGCGCGCGTCGATCTGGCGATGTCGCACGAGAACGCCGACCTGGTGCGCAAGAGCTTCAAGGAAATCGGCGTCGCGCGCGTCTGGGACCCGGACAGGATCGTCATCATCCTCGACCACCGCGTGCCCGCCGAATCCGAGAAGACCGCCACCACGCACAAGGCCATTCGCGAGTTCGTGCGCGAGCAGGGCATCCGCAACTTCTATGACGTGGGCCGCGGCGGCATCTGCCATCAGGTGCTGGCCGAG
>CAYOTD010000680.1:0-3159 GCA_964406685.1 uncultured Solibacteraceae bacterium
TCGACCAAGCTACGGTGGAGGGTGCCAGCCTGCGCATCGGCAAGGAGAGCTTCCGCGTGCTGGTGCTGCCTCCGCTGACCACGGTGCGGCGTTCGACGTTGCGCAAGATCGAGGAGTTCCATAACCGGGGCGGCACGGTGGTGGCCGTGAAGATGCTCCCCACCGACTCGATGGAGGAGGGGCGCGACGACCCCGAGGTCGCCGCGGCCATCGGGCGCATCTTCAAGACGCGGGGCAGCGGCAAAGCCTTCTTCATCCGCGAGGACATCAACGAGCTGTTCCCGATTCTGGACGCGCGGCTGCCGCGCGACGTCGAACCGATAGGCGGCGACCGGCGGCACTGGGGCGCGGCGCACCGGGAGAAGGAAGGGTTGGAATACTACTGGCTGGTGAACGACAGCGATACCCCGCGCGCGCAGACCTTCCGGCTGCGGGTGAAGGGCGTGCCGGAGAAATGGGACGCCGCCACCGGCCGGCGCGAGGCGCTGGTGGCGCGCGCCACGCCGGCGGGCACCGAGGTCGATCTGCACTTCGACGCGTGGGACGCATTCTATGTCGTTTTCGGCAACCCGGAGGCCAAGGTCAAAACGCCGGAACCTGCGTTCAAGAAGCTGCCCGATCTGCCACTGAGCGGAGGTTGGCGGCTGACGCCGGAGAAGAAGACCGTCGAGGCGCCTTACGGGCTGCGTTTCCACGGCACCTGGGACGGTCTGGGCGAAACGCACGGCTTTGCCGAACGCGATTTTGACGACGCGCGGTGGGTGGAAACCTGGCTGTCGCGCGAGCGCCTGACGGTACGCAACTGGTGGCTGGTGGGCCCGTTCGACAATGTTGACCACGCGGGCTGCTATGGTTCGTTCCCGCCGGAGGAGAATCCCGACACGCAAGCGCGCTACGGCGAGCTCCGCTGGAAGCGTCACAACGCACCGGCCATGGCGGTGGATCTGTACTCGGCCCTGGGACTGGCGCCGGGCTCCGACGGGACGGCCTACGCCATGACGTACGTGCATTCGCCGGCGGCGCGCAAAGTGCAAATGCGCGTGACGGCGAACAACAACGCCCACCTTTGGGTGAATGGCAAGAAACTGCTCGACTGGCACCTGCACCCGTGGTATTACGAGATGCGCGAGGACTTCGCGCTGACGCGCGAGGCCGAGTTGACGGCGGGCTGGAACCAGGTACTGCTGAAGGTCTCGCGCTTCCGGCGCGGGACGTTCGGCTTCATGGTGCGCATCACCGACGAGAAGGGCGACAACATCGACGGCCTCGTGGTCAGCCCCGACCGCGCGCTGCCTGTGCCGGGGAGCACCTACCTGACGGTGTGGTACCGCGTGCCGGTGCCGGCCACCTCCGTGGCGGTAGAGTTGCCCAAGTTCCGCAAGCCCGTGCAGGTCTTCTATGACGGCGCGCGGATGACGCTTGACGCCGGAGGCCGGGTGCGGTTCCCGGCGCCGGCCGATGGCCCCGGCCACGTGCTGGCGATCCTGCTGGCGGCCGACGACGAGGTGCGCGCCACGCCCGTTTTCACTCTCGCGTCGGCGCCCACGCGGCTCGGCTCCTGGCTTGACACCGGCCTGCCCTACTACTCGGGCAGCGCGAGCTACGAAACCGAGATCGACATCCCCGCCGCATACGCAGGGCGGCGGTTAACGCTGGATCTGGGCGAGGTGGGCGTGGTGGCGGAGGTGAAGGTGAACGGCGCACCGGCGGGCGAGCGCGTCTGGCTGCCATTCTCCTTCGACGTCACGGAACTGGTGAAGCCGGGGAAGAACAAGGTGACGGTGATCGTCACCAACACGATGGAGAACGAGCGCGCGGTGGTCGACCGGGCCGCGCGGTTACCCCGGCTACGGCACAGCGGGCTGATCGGCCCGGTGCGGCTGATCGCCGGGGGGCCCCGGCGTTGATCCAAAACAGTACAATGTCTGCTTGCCAGGGAAAGGGAGACGCATGACTCGAACCGCCGTACTAGTTCTGCTCGCGGCCGCCATGTTTGCGCAGCAGGCCCCGCGGCCGCCCCAGTTCGTTTCGCCGGAAGTGAGCGCGGACCGCAAGGTGACCTTCCGCCTTCACGCGCCCAAGGTCGAAACCGTGACCCTGATGGGGGGGGACATGCCCAATATGGGCAAGGGCGCGCCCATGACCAAGGGCGCCGATGGCGTCTGGGAGGTCACCGTGGGGCCGCTTCCCGCGGGCGCGTACCGCTATCAATTCAACATTGCGGGGGTGCCGGTGATCGACCCGCGCAACCCGGCAACGAGCGAGTCGAACAACAATGTGTGGAGCCTGGCCGTGGTGCCGGGGTCGGAGGTGTACGATGTGCGCAACGTGCCACACGGCGCGGTGGCGGAGGTGACGTACCAGTCCTCCGCGTTGGGACGGACGCGGCGCATGCACGTTTACACGCCGCCCGGTTACGAGTTGGGCAAGGGGAAGTACCCGGTGTTCTACCTGCTGCACGGCGCCAGCGACTCGGACGACTCGTGGTCCTCGGTGGGGCGCGCGGGCTTCATCCTGGACAACCTGATCGCGGCGGGCAAGGCCAAGCCGATGCTGGTCGTCATGCCGGCGGGTCACACCACGCGCGGCGGATTCACGGTACCCGGCGGGCAGGACGAGTTCGCGCGCGACTTTCTGGGCGACGTGATGCCTTACATCGAGAAGAACTACCGCGTGCTGACGGACCGCGGCAGCCGGGCCATGGCGGGGTTGTCGATGGGCGGCGGCCAGACGCTCTCCATCGCCATCCCGAACCTGAGCAAGTTCGCCTACATCGGCGTCTTCAGTTCGGGCCTGTTCCAGATGTTCGGTGTCCGGCGCGGAACGGAGCCGCCCGCTCCTCCCAAAGGGCCGACGTGGGAAGAGCAGAACCGGAAGGTGCTGGACGACCCCGCGCTCAAGAAAGGTTTGAAGCTGTTCTGGTTCGGCACGGGCAAGGATGACTTTCTGCTGAAGACCTCGCAGCAGACGGTGGAGCTGTTCAAGAAGCACGGATTCGACGTGAAATACGACGAGACCGAGGGCGCCCACACCTGGCTGGTCTGGCGCGAGTACTTGCAGGGCTTTGTGCCCAAACTGTTCCGGTAGTGTTCCACCGATATTGCAGTAGCTCGGATGCGTGAACGGCGGCAGCGTGCGCCTTGAGCTATAGTGTTTTTC
>CAYOTD010000681.1:0-3147 GCA_964406685.1 uncultured Solibacteraceae bacterium
CATCACGCCGATCTTAGCAGTATGGGCATAATAGGGAAAAGTCATGAAGAAACGAGCGCTGTTGCTGATGATTCTGGCGGCCGTCGCCCTGTGGGCCGAGCCGTTGACCCGTGGAGAGCGCGACCGCGCCATGAGCGAGCTTCACGCCACGCGCAAGCTCTTCCTGGACGCCATCGCCGGCCTGAGCCCCGCGCAGTGGAACTTCAAGCCCGCCCCCGAAGTCTGGTCCATCGCCGAAGTGGCCGAGCACATAGCCCTCAGCGAGCCGGCCATGATGGACTGGGCCAAGGGGACCCTGGCCCGCCCAACCGAACCCGGCGCCAAAGCCACCCGCAAGGACGAGGAAGTGTTGAATCTCTTCGCCGACCGCTCCCAGAAAGCGAAGGCGCCGGCGGCGCTCGTCCCGGCCCGCAAGTTCGCCAACGCCGAAGCCGTCGCCGCCGACTTCCGCCAGCGCCGCGCCGCGACGATAGCCTACGTCGATCAGACGCAGGACGACCTCCGCGCGCACCTGACCCCGCCGCAAGGCGGCTTCGGCGGCATCGACGTCTACCAGCTTCTGCTAGGCATAGCCGGCCATACCCACCGCCACATCGCCCAGATCAACGAGGTAAAGGCCAACCCCAAGTACCCGAAAAAGTAGCGCCAGGGGTATGCTCAAGGCTGGAACACGGAGGCACCCATGCCCATACTGCGCTTGGTAGCGGAAGGCGTAGGGCCATTCGAAAAACTCGACCTCGACCTCTCGGACGGCCACGGCAACCCCCACCTAGGCCCCCACATCCTAGCCGGCATTAACGGCTCCGGCAAGTCCACGGTGCTCAAAACGATCGCGTGGGTGCTGGATCGCGACGGCTGGGGGTTCGATAGAGGCGATTGGGAGCACTCGCTTGCAGGTCACAGCAGGTCGACCGCAGAGTTCAGCCTCAAGTCGCCATGCGGAGATATCTGGACAAGGAAGCCCATCAAGCCCTATGGAAAACGCGGACTCTTGGACTTTCCTACTCTTGGCGATGCGCCTTCAGCGTTGTTCTTTCCTGTCGGCGCCTACGCGCCATCTCCGAAGCTCAAGTACCTGCCGCTTGTCGATACCACGAGGTCGCTTTCAAACCCGTTTCAGAACGCGTTGGCCTTCGGCGAAACGGTCCGGAATGATCTAGTGCAGTCGTATCTGACGAACCTGCTCAGCAGGCCGAGACTCGCCCATAGCGACAGGCGTGCTGAGGAATATGCACAAGCACTCGAAAGAGTAGCATCGGCGTTGCGCTTCATCTATGCGGATCAACTTCGCCTGGAACTCGAACTCGAACCTGGTGTGCATCCAGAGCTTCAGTTCGGTTCACAACGGCTGAACTTCTCGCAGTTGCCAGACGGCATCCGCACGACGGTCGGTTGGCTGTCTGATTACATGATGCGACAGGACCTCATGCAGTGGGATTCGCGCTTGCACGGCAAGCGCCCCGGCCTCCTCTTGCTCGATGAGATCGACGCGCACCTTCACCCGCAGTGGCAGCGAACCCTGCTTCCCGCGGTCCGGCAGGCTCTGCCGGACGTCCAGATCATCGTCACCTCACACTCGCCGTTCGTCATCAACTCCTGCCCCGGGTCCCGCGTCCACGTGTTCGACCGTGACGAGGACGGCCACGCGTACCTGAAGCACTCCTGCGACGCACCGATCGGACACAGCGTGATGGCGACCCTCAAGGACATCTTCGGCATCGAGAGCCGCTTTGATGTCCGGACGGAGACGGAACTGGACGAATGGTACCAACTTAGCCGCCGAGAGGCCGTCGGGCAGCTTCCGGACAGTGATCGGCAGCGCATGGATGAATTGACCAGGATGCTCTCCGAACGCAGCGAGTCGCTGAGAGCGATTGTCTTCAAGCCAACAGGCTTGTCCGCCGTGCTGAAGGCTATCGAGAAGAGCGCGCCGCATCAGGAGAAGGCAGGCTGACAGGCCCATGGTCCGAACGAGAACCAGAGGGCCATGCCCTGAGTTCCTGCAAGCCAACCAGGCCGCATGGACTGCGCGATGGCAGGCAATCGCTGAGAACCGCGCCTCGGGCGACTGGGCCATTCCGCAGGCCAAGGACCTCCTGAAAGAGGCCGTACTCCGACTGACACATGGCAAATGTGCTTACTGCGAGGGTCGCGTGGGCCCGCAGTCGTGGAAGGGGATCGAGCACTACCACCCGAAGTCGATCTACCGGGACCAGGCTTTCGAGTGGGTGAATCTGTTCCCCATCTGCGACATCTGTAATGGCATGAAGGGGAACCACGATCACCGGGGCGCGTTGCTGAAACCTGACGAAGAAGATCCCGAGCGGTTCTTCTCGATCCATCCGGACACTGGCAAACTGGAGGCCGCGCCTGGCCTGAGCGATGAGGACACCAGACGCGCCGAGGAGACGATCCGCCTCTGCGACCTGGAGCGGTCTGCTCTGTGCGAGGAGCGGGCAGAATTGATCGAGAGCCTCTCCCTCTGTATTCTCCGCGCGGATTCCGGATCGCTGGAGAGTTATCTGAAGCCGCGAACTGAGTACAAGCTCGTTGTTCGAAAGGTGTTCGAGAGCAAAGGTCTCGCTGATCTGGCCGCCGAAGACCGCCGCCGGTACCAGGAATAGCCCCGTGCGCATCGGCATCCACACCTCCATCGCCGGGGCGCTGGAAAACGCCGCGCTCAAGGCCGTCGCACTCGGCGCGAACACGTTTCAGATCTTCTCCGCCAGCCCGCGGATGTGGCGTGCCGCCCCGCCCGACCCCTCTCAGGTCGCCCGCTTCCAGACCCGGCGCGCCGAGCACGACCTCACCCCTCTCGTCATCCACGACAACTACCTCATCAACCTGGCCGCGGCCGAACCCGCCAACCGCGCCCGGTCCCTGGCCGCCTTCCGCTGCGAAATCGAGCGCGCTCTCTCGATCGGCGCCGAGTACCTCGTGATGCACCCGGGCAGCTACAAGGGACAGACCCTCGAAGCAGGCATCGAGGCCGTTGCCCGCGGGCTGGCCCAGGCCGCGCGCGGCCTCAAAGGCCGGCTGACCATCCTGCTCGAAAACACCGCCGGCGCCGGCGCGCAGATCGGCAGCCGCTTCGAAGATCTCGCCCAACTGCGCGCCCTCGCCCAGCCCCGCCTCGCCTTCTCCATC
>CAYOTD010000682.1:0-3138 GCA_964406685.1 uncultured Solibacteraceae bacterium
GTTGCGCATGATCTTCTCGGCGCTCTACCGGCCGCGGCGGGAGATCCAGGCGGAGTACGATGTGTCGCCGTACTATCCCACGGCCATCCGGTTCGAGAGCGAGATCGAGCCCACATTCGAGAAACGGCTCTACGACCCGATCAAAGAGTACATCCTGGCGGCGGCCAACCGCGTCCGCGCGGTGCAGGCAGGCAGCGTTCACGCCTATCTGGCCTACATCTTCCTGACCCTGGTGCTGCTGCTGTTGTTCGGGGTGCGCCGATGATGGAAGCCACGCTACAGACGCTGATCCAGCTCGTGCTCGTGCTGGCCGTCTCTCCGCTGATCACCGGCTTCATCCGGACGCTGAAGGCGCGCTTCCAGGTCCGGCGCGGTCCGGGCGTGTTTCAGCCGTACTACGAGATCTACAAGCTGCTGCGCAAAGGCGTGGTGGTTCCAGACACCGCCTCGTGGCTGTTCCTCGCCACACCTTACATCGTCTTCGTGACCACCGCCGCCGCCGCGCTGATGATTCCCATGGTCTCGGCGCAGGCGCCCCTCGGGCTGTTCGGCGGCGTGCT
This sequence comes from uncultured Solibacteraceae bacterium, assembly GCA_964406685.1. Lineage (GTDB taxonomy): Bacteria > Acidobacteriota > Terriglobia > Bryobacterales > Bryobacteraceae > JACQZT01. The sequence goes on from CAYOTD010000682.1 coordinate 561, forward strand.
GGCGGTGATCTATCTGCTGGGGCTGGGCCGTTTCTTCCTGGCCCTGGGCGGGCTCGACACCGGCAGCTCGTTCGGCGGGCTGGGCAGCAGCCGCGAGATGACCATCTCCGCCCTGGCCGAGCCGGCCATGATGCTGGCGGTATTCACGGTGGCCATCGGCGCCAACTCGACCAGCCTGTCCGAGATCACCCGGATTGCCATCGGGCAGCAGTGGCGCTTCCTGGCGCCATCGCAGATGCTGGCCTTCGCGGCCCTGTTCGTGGTGCTGATCGCCGAGACCGGGCGGATTCCGGTGGACAACCCCGCCACGCACCTCGAACTGACAATGATCCACGAGGCGATGATCCTGGAGTACTCGGGCCGCTACCTGGCCCTGATCGAGTGGGGCGCCTCGATCAAACAACTGCTGCTGATGACGCTGCTGATCAACTGCTTCTGGCCGTTCGGGCTTCAGGCCGGCTGGTCGGCGGGCGAGGTGCTCATCGGCCTCGGCTACCTGCTGTTGAAGCTCGTGGTGCTGAGCTGCGCCATCGTGCTGGTGGAGACCACCAACGCCAAGCTGCGGCTGTTCCGTGTTCCCGAACTCCTCGCGGTAGGCGTCACTCTGGGCACGTTGGCGCTGGTGTCGACGTTCCTGTTCTGAGCGGCGAAGCGATATGAACGTTTTTCAAATCCCGGAGTTCGGCGACAAGCTGGTGACGCTGATGGCGGCGGCGGTGCTGGTGCTCCAGATCGCGATGGTGGCCCAGCGGTGGCTGGTGACCAGCATCCGGATCTTCGGCGTGCAGTCGTTCCTGCTGGCGGGGATCGCCGGAACCATCGCGGTGTTCAATCGCGCGCCGCACATCTTCATTGCCGCCGTGCTGACGCTGCTGGTCAAGGCGATTCTGGTTCCCATCCTGCTGGAGCGGCTGGTAGACCGCATTGAGATCCGGCAGGAGATCCAGCCGCTGATCAACGTGCCGCTTTCGGTGGTCATCTCCGGCGGGCTGACGCTGGTGGGCTACATCGTCGCCGAGTCGTTCTACCATCCGGAGCAAACCTCGGGCCCGGCGGCGCTGGGCCACAACACCCTGGCGGTGGCGATTTCGCTGTTCCTGATCGGCTTCTTCACCATGATCAACCGGCGCAAGGCTCTGACCCAGGTGCTGGCGCTGCTCGCGCTCGAAAACGGCCTGTTCCTGGCGGCCATCTCGCTCACCTACGGGATGCCGCTGATCGTCGAGCTGGGCGTGTTCTTCGACGTGCTGGTGGCGGTGCTGGTGCTGGGCATCCTGGTCTACCGGATGCGGGAAACGTACGAATCGATGGACGTGAGCAAGATGCGGAGACTGCGAGGCTAGCTGGACCGATGATTCTGCTCGCCCTACTTCTGGTTCCGCTGGCCGCCGGAACGCTCTCCTGGGTGGCGCGACAGCGAAAGGCCATGGAGGCGATCAACCTGGCCGGCTTCGCGGTCACATTCGCCGTGGCCGTGGCTCTCGGCGCGCAGGTGGCCTCCGGCGGCCCGGTCTCGCTATGGAACGGATTCCTCTACGCCGATGCGCTCAGCGCGCTGGTCATCCTGCTGACCGCGTCGATGGCCCTGCTGTGCGCGGTCTACGCCGTCGGCTACCTGCGCGAGGACGAGCGCAGCGGCGCGCTGGCGGAGGAGGACGTGGAAGAAGCGGCATCCAAACTCCGGAAGTACTACACGCTGACGCCGCTGTTCATCTGCTCGATGCTGCTGGTCACGGTGGCCAACAACCTGGGGGTGATGTGGGTGGCGATCGAAGCCACCACGCTGGCCTCCGTCTTCCTGGTCACCTTCTATGGAAAGGTCACCTCGATTGAAGCCGCCTGGAAGTACGCCATCATCGGCGGTGTCGGCCTGTCGATGGCGCTGTTCGGCACCATCCTGATCTACTACTCCGGCCACGCGCTACCGGGGTCGGAGAGCCTGGCGGGGTTGAACTGGTCGTTTTTGGCCGCGCGCGCCGCGCTGCTGGACAAGACCACCGTGCGGCTGGCCTTCATCCTGGCGCTGCTCGGCTACGGCACCAAGGCGGGTCTGGCGCCCATGCACACCTGGAAGCCGGACGCCTACGGCGAAGCCCCGGTGCCCACGGCCGCGATCCTGTCCACCGCCATGCTGAACTGCGCGCTGTATTGCCTGGTGCGTTTCTACATCCTGACCAGCCGCTGCCTGGGTCCGGAGTTCCCCGGCGGACTGTTGCTGCTGTTCGGCATCCTGTCGATGGGCATCTCGGTTCCCTTTGTTCTCATCCAGAAGAATTTCCGGCGCCTGCTGGCCTACCACACCATCGATCACGCCGGCATCATGGCCACGGCGATGGGCGTAGGCGGCCCGGCCGGGTCCCTGGCCCTGATGCTGCACATGACGTTTCACACGGTGGCCAAATCGCTCCTGTTCCTGTGCGCCGGCAACGTCTCGCAGCACTTCCGCACCGACCTGTTCCGCAAGATCAAGAGCGGCGTCATCCGGTCGATGCCGCTTACCGGCACGGTGTTCCTGCTGGCCATCCTGGCGATTATCGGAATGCCGCCCTTCAGCCTGTTCCAGAGCGAGTTTCTGATC
>CAYOTD010000683.1:0-3117 GCA_964406685.1 uncultured Solibacteraceae bacterium
GAGCATGTGATAGGTGCGGTAGATCTCGGCCTGCGCCCGGAACATCACCTCCGGGTAACGGGCGTGAGCGCGCAGATCGGCCGGCATCTGGCCGGCCGGCAGCATCAGGCGGGGGAACAGGCGGTGGTAGGCCCGGATCACCGGGTCGGCGGGATCGAAGACATAGAGCGTCGCCGTGCCGTCGTAGGCGTCCACGGTCGCCTTCACCGAGTTCCGGATGTAGTTGAACCGCCCGAGCGCGTCGGTCGCCACCAGGCGCGAGTACGGATGCGAATCCGAGGTGGTGTAGCCATCCACGATCCAGACCAGGCGCCCGGCTTCGGTCAGCACCAGGTACGGGTCCGAGTCCCAGTGAATGAAGCCGGCCAGCTCGCTCAGCCTCTCGGCCACGCGGCGGCGGATCATCATGCGGCTTTCCGGCTTGAGATACCCGGTAAGCAGCATGTTCCAGTCCCCGCCGGCCAGCACCGCGGCCAGCCGCACGCCCAGGGAGGAGATGGGGAACCCGCCGCGCCCTTCGTAGCGCGAATGCACGTTGTCGGCGCCCGACGGATAGTTGAACTCCGGCTGCCCGGTGCGCACGAAGACAGGCTCGTGCACTACTTCGCCGTAGTAGATCTCCGGGCGCGTGAGCTTCAGGCCCGGGGTCTGAATCACCGCCGGGGCGTCCTTGATGAACAGGTGCGGCATGCCCTCCGGCGTGATGCGGTTCGCTTCCGCCATCACCATTCCGTAGCCGTGCGTGTAGATGAAGTGCGAGTTGATCCACCGCCGCGCGTCGGCCACCTGGCGGATGTCGAGCTCGCGCGGGGTGAGCAGCACCTGCCGCAGTTGGCCGTTGATCGTATAGCGGTCCACGTCGCTGTCGTTGAAGACGTAGTAGGGCCGCAGCGCCTGGATCTGCGTCACCGTGTCGTGAAAGGCGCGCCAGTCCCACAGCCGCACGTTGTCGAACAGCGCCTTGTGGCGGGAGACGTCGATCTTCGCTTCCAGCTTGGCGGGGTACTCGGTCTCCTTCACTCGCGCGGCCAACCCGAAAGCCGCGCGCGTCGCCTGGATGTGCCGCTGGATGTAAGGCCGCTGGAGCGAGATCTCGTTGGGCCGCACGTAGACCATTGAAACCACCTTCGGCACCGCCGCCTGAATCACCAGCGCGACCACGATCGCCAGCGCCGGCTTCAGCCGCCCCGCCAGCATGGACGCCGCCGCCGCCAGCGCGGAGACGATCAGCAGCCATTGCAGGGGAAGCGAGATCGTATCGCTGACGTAATCGACTCCGACCAGGAAACCGTGATCTTCGCCCAGCATGGCGTAGCGGCCCAGCCAGAAACGGCCCGCCATCCCCAGGAAGAACAGCGCCGCGGCCCCGCGCAGGAACCACGACCGGAACGCGCCTTTCAGCAACAGGTCCGCCGGGTCGATCTCCAACTGCCCGCCCTGCATCTCGGGCCACTGCGCGCGGAGCTGCCAGCCGCGCGCCGATATCAGGTAGACGATGGTGGCCAGCAGCGACAGCGCCACCAGCACGCTCAGGGCGAGCGAGTAGAAGGGAACCTCGAACAGGTAGAACGCCAGCGCGTTGCCGAAAACCGGATCGCGCCAGCCGGCGGCGTCCATCCCCAACTGCCGGCCCCCGAAGTAGCGCACGATGGTCCAGCTATCCACCACCGCCACGGCCACGATGATGGAGAGCAGCAGCAGCGCCACCGTCGACAGGCGCGCGTAGAGGGGGTAGTCGCGCAGGCGCACGCCGGCGAACTTGACGCCGCGCGCGTGCGCCACCCACAGAACGGCAAAGGCCAGCAGGGCGACGGCCACTCCCGGCACGGTCCCATAGAGGATCATGGCGACCCAGGTGCCGACCTGGCCCATCTCGTTCCACCACTGGTAGTCGATCACCCACGAAGCGACAGTGCGAGCGCCCACCAACAGCGCCAGGACAATCAGCAGAATGACCACACGGCGTGCTTTCATGCTGCCTCCTCAGGCGGAAGATCATCCGCGGTCGGCGCGCCAGGCGAAGCGGCCGCCGACGATGGCGGCCACCGGCCCGCCGCGGAACGTGCGCCCGTCGAAGGGCGAATTGCGGCTCTTGGAATACGACTTGTTGACGTCGAAGGTCCACTCCCGCTCGGGATCGAAGATGGTCACGTCGGCCGGAGCGCCCCGCGCCAGCCGCCCCCGATTCAGGCCGAGAATCCGCGCCGGTCCGGTCGTGAACAGCGCGACGAAGCGGGCCAGGTTCATCCGTCCGCTGTGCACCAGGATCTCCAGCGCCACCGCCACCGCCGTCTCCAGGCCGATGACGCCGAACGGACACCGTTCGAACTCCTGCATCTTCTCGCTGCCCGGGTGAGGGGCGTGGTCGCTGGCCACCGCCTCGACATCGCCCGCCGCCAGGCCCGCGATCACCGCCTCGACATCGCCGGGCGAGCGCAGCGGCGGCTTCATCCGGTAGTTGGAGTCGTAGGCGGGCATCATCGCGTCGCTAAGCGCGATGTTGTGCGGCGTGGCCTCCGCGCTTACCGGCAATCCCTCCGCACGCGCCCGGGCCACCATTCCGACGGACCGCTTCGACGAGACGTGAGCCACGTGGAATCGCGCCCCGGTCAGCTCCGCCAGCAGAATGTCGCGCGCCACCATCACGTCTTCCGACGCCGGCGGAATGCCGCGCAGCCCCAGCCGCACCGACTCGAACCCCTCGTTCATGTCGCCGCCGGCGCTCAGGTTCAGGTCCTCGCAATGGCCGATGACCGGAAGCTGATAGGCGCGGGCGAATTCCATCGCGCGGCGCATCACGCGGGCGTTCATCACCGGGCGGCCGTCGTCGGAGATGGCCACCGCGCCGGCCTGCTTCATCGAGCCGATGGCCGATAGCTCCTCGCCCGCACTGTTCCTGGTGATGGCGCCGATGGGGAAGACGTTGACCGAAGCGAAGCGTTCGGCGCGCTCGATGATGTAGCTGGTGACGGTGGCGTTGTCGTTCACCGGCGCCGTGTTCGGCATCGGGCAGATGGAGGTGAACCCGCCCGCGGCGGCCGCCCGCGACCCGGTCTCGATGGTCTCGGCGTGCTCGAAGCCCGGCTCGCGCAGATGCACATGCATGTCGATGAAGCC
>CAYOTD010000684.1:0-3108 GCA_964406685.1 uncultured Solibacteraceae bacterium
CGGGGTGGAGCAGCCTGGTAGCTCGTTGGGCTCATAACCCAAAGGTCGTAGGTTCAAATCCTACCCCCGCAACCAAGACGCACTCATTTCCATGGGTTCCCTCTCAGGGCCTTGTTTGTCTTCCTTAAAGTCTCCGTGCGCCGGGCAGAGGTTCGCGGTCGCGCCCCATGATATCGAATCCTGATATCATCGCGACGTGAACCGGCATCAGCGGAGGCTCGCGTCCGTGTTCGCCAAGCGTGCAAACACCGCCTGATCCGACATAGGGAAGCTGCCGATCCACGGGGAGTGGATCCCGGCTGCGCATCGCGCTTGACGCCAGGCGGCAACGCAAGAGTCTGAACCGTTACATCCTCGACCGGTTGTCCGCGACGGGCGGCGGTGGCCACCACAAGGTGTCCGGTTGAGGGGCAGAACGAGTGCACCGGACGGGGTGTCTGCGGGGCGGAAGTGGAGGTTCGATGAAGAGGCTGTGCGGTACTCTTTCTGCGGGGTTGCTACTTGCCTTTGGGGCGGGTCGTGCGGGGGCGGAACCTATGACCAGGATGGAACGGCAGCGCGTGGTGGCGCACCTGGAGATGACGGGCAGTTGGCTGGTGGACGAGGTGGCGGGACTCTCTCCCGCGCAGGTTCAGTACCGGCCGGCGCCGAAGGCCTGGAACATCCTGGAGGTGCTGGATCACCTGGTGGTCACCGGACCGATCTACTGGCAGGATCTGCGAAACTCCCTCGAGACCGTCCCGCGCGCCGGGAAGCGCGGCACGGACGACGGAGTGCTGTGGTACGGCGTCGACCGGACGCAGCGCCAGACGGCCGTGCCCGCCGAGGACGCCAAGGGGCAGGTGCGCGATTTGGCCGCCGGACTGGCGGCCTTTGGCAGGATGCACGCCCGGCTGATCGAGTACGCCCGGACGACCAATGACGATCTTCGCGGCCACGTGGTGGAGCGGGAAGGATGCGACGCGTACCAGTGGCTGTTGCTGATCTCCACGCACACCCAACGGCACATCTTGCAGATCCGGGAGATCAAACACGACGCGAAGTTCCTCCGGCGATAGGGGCCCCGGCCCGAAGGGGACTTACCGGGTGAGATTCATCTTCCGCAAGAGTTCGTGGAAGCGGGGATCCGGACGCAGGGAATCCATTTTGGGGTCGACATTCACGTGGGCGAGGGCCGGTTCGTGGTTGCGATAGGCCTTTTCCAACTGCTGGAACGCCAGATCGGTGTCGCCCAGCGCCGCACTGAGCCATGCGATCTCGTAGCCTCCGACGTACTCCCGCTTCGACCTTTCGAGCAGTTGATCCAGCACACGGCGGGCCTCCGCCCGCCTGCCGGTCTGAGCCCAGATCCAGGCGTTGTGCTCGATGTGGCGGGGCTCCTCTCTCACCGCCAGGGCCTCCTGGAACCTGCGCTGCGCCGCCAGCGCGCCGACAAGGCCCGTGCGGGCAAACTCGAAATTCGGGTCCAGTTCCAGGGTCTTGCGGAACTGCTTTTCGGCCTCCCCTTCCTCGCGGCGATACAGCCGAATCCATCCGACCCAGACATTCACGTTGAGAGACAGGGGGTCGGCCTGCTGGCTTCGCTCGACGACCTCCAGCGCCTCATCCAACCGCCCCAGCGGGGCCAGGAAATAGGCGGCATAGACCCAACTGGTCCGCCCCCCCTCCAACCGGCGCACCCGCCGGAACAGGCGTTCGGACTCGGGCCAGTTCCGCCGGTAGATGCCCTGGAGCATTGCCTGCACGATATACGCGTTCGACAGGGAGCGATCCAGTTCGATCGCCCGCGCCGCGGCAGCTTCCGCCTTGGGCAGCAACCCGGCGGGGCTGACTCCCCAGGAGAACCCCTCGCTCATGTAGCTTTCGGCCAAGCCCGCATGAGCCGGCGCGTAGCCCGGGTCTTCGGCGATCGCCTTCTGAAAGTACTCGCGGCCCTTGAGAATCTCGTCCTTCCTCCACTTGTGCGTAAGATGATAGGCCCTGAGGAAGGCTTCGCTGGCCCGGGGTTCGGGCAGGGTCCGGCCCGGCAGGCGCGCCGCTTCATGCGGGCCGGATGAGCCGATGGACCGCGTCCTCCAGAGAGCAACGCCCACGGCGGCGAGCAGGATCAGGCCCAGAACCGCCGCCAGTCTCCACTTCGTGAACAGAGGTGCCAGGCGAGTTCGTCCGCGCTTCTCCGGCGCCGGGGCGAGCAGGCTCCTCAGATCGGCCGCCATCTCTTCGGCGGATTGAAAGCGCTGCTCCGGGGAGAGGGCCAGCGCCTTGCGCACGATCCGGTCCAACTCCGGCGGGACCTCGGGGCGCAGCGCCGTCAGGGACGCCGGCACGTCGCTGAACTCCGGCACGGGTCCGCGGACCGCGGGAAAGGGAAGCCTGCCGCTCACCATTTCGTAGAGCACCACCCCCAGCGACCAGAGGTCGGATCGCCGGTCGCCCTTCTCGCCGCGCGATTGCTCCGGCGAGATGTAGCCCGGCGTCCCCATCGGCAGGCCCGCCTGCGAGAGGCCCGGCTGGTTTTCCAGGAGCGCGAGGCCGAAATCGGTGATGATGGCGCGCCCCTCGGCGTCCAGCATGATGTTGGCGCTCTTGACGTCCCGATGGATCACGCCCGTCCGGTGCGCCGCCTGCAACCCTCTGGCCGCCTCGATCGCGATTCGCAGCGCTTCGTCCAACTCCAGCGGCCCTTCCGCGATCTTCTCCTTCAGCGTCGGCCCGTCGATGAACGCCATGGCCAGGAACAGGCGGCCGTCCGCCTCGTCGATCTCGTGGACGGCGCAGATGTGCGGATGACTGATCGCCGCCAGGGCCCTGGCCTCACGGACAAAGCGGGATCGTTGCTCCTCGTCGACCGGCATGTGCGGCGCGACGAACTTGAGGGCCACCATCCGCCCCAATTTCAGGTCCTGGGCCCGGTAGACGACGCCCATTCCGCCCCGTCCCAGCTTCTCGATCACCTGGAAGTGCGTGACCGTCCGGCCGGAAAGGTCGATTTCGCGCACCGGGCTGGTCAGCGGGTCCGAGTGGGAGTGCTCCCGCAGCAGGCTCTCGACCTCCCGCCGGAGTTCCTCGTCGGCGGCGCAGGCTCCGGCGATGTACTCTTCCCGGTCG
>CAYOTD010000685.1:0-3090 GCA_964406685.1 uncultured Solibacteraceae bacterium
CCGCGACGAGCGGCTGGATCCGGAGGAGGCGTTCCGTCAGAGAGAGCTGTTCCGGCGGTTTGAAAGCCTGCTGTCGCCGCGCGAGCTCGACTGCCTTCGCCTGCGCATGGCCGGACTCCGCCACAAGGAAATGGCCGAGGTGTTGGGGGTGGGCGTGGGAACCGTTGGCAGCATGCTGTCGCGGATCGCCCGCAAGAGCCGGTCTCTCCTGCAACCCGGAACGACGGACGATCCGTTGAGCGCGTAGCCTCGGCGGTCCACTACCGGCCTTTCGGCTCCAGCATCTCCTTCAGTTGCCGGTAGGGCGTCTCGTCGAAATTCTGCTTGAGCCGCGGGCCCGGCTCGGAGGACGCCTCGCTCACGCGGGCGGGCGATTGCTTCAGACAGCGGCCCAGCATGAGGGTCGCTTCACCGTCGTCGGGGCGCCGGTCCAGCACCGCGCGGAAACGGTCCGCCGCCTTCTCGAAACTGCCTTGCCGCCACAGCTCGTAACCGACGTTGAAGTGATAGTCCGGGTCGGACCCGTCGCCTTCCAGTGCACGGCTGAAACTGACCAGAGCCTCGGGCCGTCCCCGGCGGCACTGTGCGGCGCCAAGGTTGTTGAAGACTTCGTTCAACGGAACCCGGGCCACCAACGCCGTGAAAGACTCCTCCGCCCCGGGGAAGTCGCCCAGGTAATAGCGGGACAGCCCAAGCAGAAAGATGGCCTCGCGGTAGTGCTGGTCATTGGGCGCTACCTGAAGCAACCATTCGACGGCAAGCTGGTAGTTCTTCTGCGCCCAGCAGAGACGGCCCAATCGGAATCGAGGCTGCGAGTAGCCGGCGTCCAGGCGCGCGGCCTGCGCGAAGTGCCGGTGGCGCTGCTCGTCGGAAGCCGCCGCCAGACCGCGAATGTAACTCTCCATCGCGTCCACGCGCACCCCCCGCCGGCTTCGCTTGAACTCGCTTTCCCCTCCGGCGGCTGCCGGGCGCAGGTATCGAAACACCTCCCAGGCGAGATTCACCTGAACGGCCGCCAGATCGTCCAGGGGAGCGGTTTGAGTGAGTTCGCCACTCTGGCGCAGGCGCTTCAGATCCAGAACCCGTCCCCAGAGCCGGATCGAGCGCTTCCCGGCCGGGGAGTCCCCGGAGACCTGAAAGCGTCCGAAAACGACGAAATCCGCGTCCAGCGACTCGCCGATCTTCAGAACCGTGGCGCGGGTCAGGGGAGCGTACTCGCGCAACGTCATCCGGTGGTAGGCTTCCATGCGGTCTTCCCGGTCCAGGACCAGGAGTCCTTCAGCAGCCAGCGTGTCGGCCACACCCTCGCAGACGCTTTCTCCTACCCAATCCAACGCTTCGGCCTGGGAGAGATTCGAGAAGGGAAGAACGAGGACGGTCTCCGCCCCCAGGCCCGCACCAAGGAGGAGGACAAACGGGAAAAGAAGAACGGACGCCGGGGGCCGCCGCATCTATCTCAGTCTAGCAGACGGCCCTGCGGACACCCTGGGACTCAGTTTGAGAACACCAGGCGGGTGTTCGTTCCCCCCAGCCGGATCTCCGCCACACGCATCTTACCGTCACCGCTGGTGTAGCGAACCGAAGTCGCGCTGTACTTGGCGTCGCCGGATTCCACCTTCACCTGCGCCTCAACAGCGGCCTTGCCCTTGCTGATGACCACTTTCGAGTCGGTGAGTTCCAGCTTGTAGTCGCCCGGTTTCAACTCCGTGCCGTTGATCACGGACGGCTCATAGAGTGTGATGCGGTGCGTCGCGGCGCTCGCGGTCGCCAGCGCCAACGCCGTCAGGCCGAGGAGTAGTTGTTTCATCATGGTATCGGATCTCCTTGAATGTTACTCAAGTTCCCGTGCAGTTCTGTCCATGGGTATATACGGACGAACGGCGGATTTGTTCCGGAGCCGGTTGTCAAAATCGCGGAGCGGTTGCGACAAATTCACCTACCCGGACCAGGACGGCCCGCCTCAGGCCGGAATCGTCCCCAAAGCCATCATACCATAGCACCTCCTTGTCGTGGTGGAACCAGGTCCACTGGCGCTTGGCGTAGCGGCGGGTGTTCTGGCACGCCCCCGAAAGGGCCTCCTCGTAGGAGAACTTATTCCGCATGAAATCAATGACTTGCCTATATCCGTGAGATTCGAATGGCTTGACGGATGCCGGGTATCCAAGGGCCAGAATCCCCCGGACCTCATCCACCAATCCCGCTTCGAACATCGCAAGGCAGCGGCGGTTGAGGCGCTCGTACAGTTCGGTCCGGGGCGGGTTCAGTCCGATCTTCAAAACGCGGAATCCCCGGAGCGGGTCGCGGCCGGCGGCATGGACCGCGGAAATCGGTCTTCCGGAAAGGAGAGAAACCTCCAGCGAGCGGATGATCTTTTTGACGTCATTCGGGTGGATTTTCCGCGCCGCCGGCGGATCGAGCCGGCGCAGAATCCGGTGCAGCGAACCCGCCCGGCGGGCCTCGCGCGCGGCCAGGCGCCGGCGCAGCGGCTCGTCGCGTCCGGCGCCAGGGAACAAGCCGTCGATCAGGGCGGTCAGATAGAAGCCGGTGCCGCCGACCACTATCGGCAGGCAGCCGCGCAAAGCGATATCGGTCAGCAGGGGCCGCGTCCGGAGGGCATATTCGCCCGCCGTGAAGGGCTGGTCCGGGTCGACGACGTCGATCATGTGGTGAGGGATTCCGCGCCGCTCCGGCACGGGCAGTTTGGCGGTACCGATGTCAAAGTGGCGGTAGACCTGGAGCGAATCGCAGTTGACGATCTCGCCTGCGAATCGTTCGGCGATGGCGAGCCCGAGGTCGCTTTTCCCGGAGCCGTTGGGGCCGACCACGGCCACCAGAGGCAGGTCGGCTTTGGCCACGACAGTTTAGCGCAACGCCTGGAGGCGCGCGATCCGTTCCTCGGTCGAGGGGTGGGTGGAGAACAGACGCATCATCGCCCGGCCGTTGAAGGGCTTGATGATGAACATGTGCGCGGTGGCCGGCGAAGCGTCCATGGGGATGCGCCGGGACCAGCCCTCCAGCTTCTCCAGCGCCGAGATCAGGCCGAAGGGGGAACCCGTGTTCCGCGCCGCGGCGGCGTCGGCGTCGTATTCG
>CAYOTD010000686.1:0-3086 GCA_964406685.1 uncultured Solibacteraceae bacterium
TCGCCAGACCCAGCGCCAGGGTCACCACCGGCGTCACTCCGCGCGCCGGCAGCACGATGGAAACGCACAGCCCCTCGCCTGGCGCCGAATGCCAGCGGCGGCCCAGGCGGCCCTGTCCCTCCGTCTGTTCATCGGCCACCACCGCGCTGCCCGGCGTCTCCAATCTGGCGGCGTCCTCCATCGTGGTGCGCGTGGACGGCAGCCAGAGGATCGTGCGGCCGGGAAAACGCGCGCATACGCGCTCGATGTCGAAGCCCATCCCTAGATCAGTTCCAACCGGAAGTTGAGATCGACGGCCGGAGCCGAGTGCGTCAACGCTCCCACCGATACGAAGTCCGCCCCCGCTTCCGCATAGGCGCGCACGGTGGCCAGCCTCACTCCGCCCGAGATCTCGGTCGTAGCGCGCCCCGCCACGCGCCGGATCCAATCGGCGGCGTCGGCCGGCGTCAGGTTGTCCAGTAGCAGGTGCTTGGCGCCGGCGTCCAGGGCTTCGTCCAGTTCGGCCAGGGTGCGGACTTCGATCTCCACCGGGACGCCCGCCTGGAACGCGCGCTCCAGCGCCGCCCGCACACCGCCCGCCGCCGCGATGTGGTTGTTCTTTATCAGAACCGCGTCGAACAGGCCGATGCGATGGTTGGTGCCCCCGCCGGCGGCCACCGCCATCTTCTCCAGGCGTCGCAGGCCGGGCGTGGTCTTGCGCGTGTCCAGGATGCGGCAGCGCGTACCCGCCACGGCCTCCACGTAACTGCGTGTGAGGGTTGCCACGCCGCTCAAACGCTGAAGGAAGTTCAGCGCCGTGCGCTCGCACTCCAGCAACGTGCGCGCCCGCCCCTCGACCTCCGCCGCCACTTCGCCCGAGGCGGCGCGGTCGCCGCTGGCCAGCTTCAATTCGAGCCGGTCGACTCCGCCCCTGTGTTCGTAGATCAGCGGCAGCAGTTCCACGCCCGCGACCGCCATCTGCTGCCGGACGAGGAACCGGCCGCGCGCCCGCCGCTCCTCCGGAACACATGACCGCGAGGTGATGTCTCCCGCCCCGATATCCTCGTCCAGCGCGCGGCGCACTGCGTCCAGCACTTCGGGGTGGCGAAAATCGAACTCCATTACTCGCCCAGTCCTTCCAGCGCGGCGCGGCTCTTGGCAAGCTGTGCTTCGTATTCCGCCAGCTTGTCGCGGATGCCCTGCACGACCTTCTCCGGCGCGCGCGCCAGGAACGTCTCGTCGCTCAACTGCCGCCGGCTGTTGGCGATCGTCTTTTCCAGTTGCTCGATCTGCTTGACCAGCCGCTTGCGCTGCGCGTCCAACTGCGCCGCCGGCGCGCGCAGCGTCAGGTCGAAGTCGGTTGTCGAGCGCACCGCGCCCGCCAGCTTCGGCGCCGCTCCCTCCATCAGGTCCAGCTTCACCAGCGCCAGCTTCTCGATCGCCTCGATCTGGCCGCGCGCGGCGTCCACCACTTCACCCCGCGCGGACAGCGTGCCTTCCAGCCGCTGCTTTGGATCGGTCTTCATGTCCGCGCGCAGGTTGCGGGCGGCGGTGATGACCTCCTGGATCAAGGCCATCGCGGTCTCAGCCCCGGCGTCGATGGCCGCCTCTTCGTATTGCGGATAGCTCGCCAGCGCGATCGACGCCGGCCGGCCCTCGACGCCTTCCGTCAGGCGCTGCCACAGCTCTTCGGTCAGGAACGGCATCACCGGGTGCAGCAGCCGCAGGGCGGAGTCGAACACGGTGAGCAGGTTGCGCCAGTCGGCGTTCAACCCGGAGCCGTCCTGAAGCCGGAGCTTCTTAAACTCGATATACCAGTCGCAGAACTCGTGCCAGAAGAAGTGCCACAGCGTCTGCGCAGCCTCGTGGAAGCGGAACTGTTCGAGCGCGCGGTTGACCTGTTCGGCGCAACGGCTCAGGCGGCTGAAGATCCAGCGGTCTTCCAGCGCCGCTTCCGCCGCGCCCTCCGGCGCTTCGGCCCGCCGCGGCGCGCCCGGCGCGGCCGTCCACGGCGCGACGGCCGAGCTTTCCATCTTCAGGAACAGGAACCGGGCCGCGTTCCAGATCTTGTTGGCGAAGGCGCGCGCGCTGGGGCACTTGTCCTCGGTCCAGATGATATCGGCGCCGGGCGCGGCCGAGGTGATCAGCGCCATGCGCACCGCGTCTGTGCCGAACTTCTCGGTGATGTCCAGCGGATCGACCGTGTTGCCCTTGGTCTTCGACATCTTCTGCTTGTCGAAGTTGCGCACGATGCCGTGGATGTAGACCGTGCGGAAGGGCACCTCTCCCATGCACTCCAGGCCCATCATCATCATGCGCGCGACCCAGAAGAACAGGATCTCGTAGCCCATGATCATGAGCGTGGTGGGGTAGTACTTCGCCAGATCCTCGGTCTTCTCCGGCCAGCCCATGGTCGAGAAGGGCCACAGCCCGGAGCTGAACCAGGTGTCCAGCACGATCGCCGCCGACCCGCACGGGGCGCACTGGGTGGGATCGGCGACATCCACCGTGATCTGCCCGCAATCGCGGCAGTGCCACGCCGGGATGCGATGGCCCCACCAGAGCTGCCGCGATACGCACCAGTCGCGGATGTTGTACATCCAGTCGAAGTAGATCTTGTTCCAGTTCTCCGGGACGATGGTGGTGCGGCCCTCTTCCACCGCTTTGATCGCGGGCTCGGCCAGCGGCTTCATGCGCACGAACCACTGCTTGGAAACCAGCGGCTCGACCACCGTCTTGCAGCGCTGGCACTGGCCCACGCTCAGATCGTAGGGCTCGACTTTGACCAGCAGCCCCAGGGCGTCCAGATCCGCCACCACGCGTTTGCGCGCCTCGAACCGGGACAGCCCCGCGTAGGCGCCCGCCGCCGCGGTCATCCGGGCGTTCTCGTCGATCACCTTGACGTGCGGCAGGTTGTGGCGCCGGCCCGCCTCGAAGTCGTTGGGGTCGTGCGCGGGCGTCACCTTCACCACGCCGGTGCCGAACTCCGGATCGGCCACCGGGTCGAGGATGATGGGGATCTCGCGGTTCATCAGCGGCAGAGTGACGCTGGCGCCGTGCAACCCGGTGTAGCGCGCATCTTTCTCGTTGATGGCCACCGCGGTATC
>CAYOTD010000687.1:0-3083 GCA_964406685.1 uncultured Solibacteraceae bacterium
CGCCGGGGCGGGAATCTGCACGCCGAACTCGCGGATGTCGCGCTCGAGAAAGGTACGGATGAACTCTTCCCGCCAACCTCGGCTGGCGGCCTCGCTCCCGGCAAGGAATGAGCGGGGAAACCCGCCCCTCCACCACAGTTTCCGCGTCTTTCCAGCGCCTACTTCCTCGGGGCCGAAACCGCTCATCTCCAGAAAGGCGATGCGGCCGGCGAGGCTCTCCGAGCCCTGGCGCAACAGCTCGGGCGAGGCGCTGCCCAACAGCAGGAAGCGCGCCGGGAGCGGCGCGCGGTCGGCCAGCACCCGCAACACCGGGAACAACCCGGGCTGGCGCTGCACCTCGTCGATCACCACCAGGCCGCGCAGGGGCCGCAGCGCGGTCATCGGTTCGGCGAGCCGCCGCTGGCTCACCGGGTCCTCCAGATCGAAGTAGGCGACGCTCTCTCTCTCCGCGACATGCCGTGCCACTGCCGTCTTGCCGCACTGCCGGGGGCCGATCAACGCCGTGACGGGATTCGTCCGGATGGTTCGCTGAATGCGTTTTTCCAGATCTGCGCGCTCAAGCCACATTCTTGCCTTCCTTGAATATTGAGCATAGCATGTTCAAAATTCAAGGAAGAGTGTTTCTTCTCCGGCCGGCGAAAGATCCTCTGCGGCTCTCCGCCCGGCCGTGATAGAATTGCGATAGTCACCGCTTGCCGGGATGACGGAACTGGCAGACGTACCGGACTCAAAATCCGGCGGCCTTCACTGGCCATGTGGGTTCGACCCCCACTCCCGGCACCACTTGCCGGCCTACCCAAGGGAACCGAATTCCTCCACCGCCTCGTAGAGCGCGACCACGTTGGCCGTGGGCGTGTTGGCTTGCAGGTTGTGGCACGGTGCCACGATGTAGCCCCGGGCGCCACGGAAGATCTCGATGTTCTCCCGCACCTGCTGGCGCACGTCTTCGGGCGTGCCGAAGGGGAGGGTCTGCTGATTGTCGATGCCGCCGTGGAATACCAGTCGTTGGCCGAAGTCGCGCGCCAGCGCCTCGCGCTCCATGCCGCGGCAGCGCCACTGGATGGGATTCAGCAGGTCGATGCCGATCTCGATCAACTCGGGCAGCATCGGCCGCATGGCGCCGTCGTCGTGATGGAACACCTTCAGCCCGTAGGAGTGGACCAGGTCGATCATGCGCGCCATGCGCGGCTTCAGGAAGCGGCGGAACAGGCGCGGGCTCATCAACAGGGAATCCTGCGTGCCCAGGTCCTCGGCGACGTAGGAGAACAGCAGCCGGTCGCCCACTTCGTCGAAGATGCGCCGGGCGAGGGCCAGGTCGACGGCATGGATGCGATCCAGAATCGCGTCGGCGATTTCGGGATTCGAGATCAGGTCCTCGAGCGCCTGCTCCATGCCTCGCAGCCGGCAGTAGAGGTAGAACAGCTCGCAGCCGCCGGCCAGTAGCGGATAGTCGCGCCACTCGTCGCACTGGGCGCGCAGGCCGGACAGATCCCACTCATTCGGATCCGGCCAGTCGAACCGCTCGATCTCCGCAACCGTGGTTGCCGCGGCCAGCGGCGGGTCGATGGCTTCCTCGTAGAAGCCCAACCCATCGGCGTAGGGGACCTTCCGCGTGGTGATGTGCCAGATGCTGTAGAACGATTGCAGGTGCCAGGTGGATTCGGTCGCCCGGGGGTGGCGCGGAGCGAGATGGATCATCTTGTCGACGCCCAATCGTTCCCACAGTGCGCGGTCGGTGGGACAGTCCAGATCGCGCTTGAGGCGCGTGGTGATCTCTTCGGTTCCCCAGTAGTCGCACGGCACGCGGTCGGGGCGCTCGCCGCGCATGACGGCCTCCCAGCGCTGGCGGGGCGTCATCATAGAGGCAACCTCACGGGCCGGCCTTCGTTCTTGGAGAGTTCGCTGGCCAGGCAGATCTCGTGCGTCTTGACGGCGTCGGCGATGTTGCAGTGCGATTCCACACCGCTGACGACGCAGTCCAGGAAGTGGCGGACCAGGTGCACGAACGGATGATGCGACACCGCGGCGCTATCGGGCAGGATGGAGGGAATGGTGGCCCAACCGGTCTGTCCCGGCCAGCGTTTGGTGAACAGGCGGTTGTCCCGGATCGTGCCGCCGTTGCCCATCAGCACGATGGGAAACGTGTACGGCGCCACGTATTCCAGCGATGTGGCGACCTTGCCGGTGGCGCCGTCGGCGAACTTGACCAGCGTGACGCTGCTGGGTTCGTACTCGTAATCCAGAGGATTGCCCCGGCTCCAGTTGGCGTAGCCGAACACCTCCACGGCTTCCTTGCCGACAAACCAGCGCAGCGCGTCCACCGCGTGGCACCCGCCGGTCAGCAGGGCCGAGCCGCCGATGGCGCGCTGGCGAAGCCAGTAGTACAGATGGTGTTGCTTGCCGATGCCGTGCAGATAGTCGACTTCGGCGTGAAAGACGTCGCCGATGGTGCCCTCGGCCAGGATCGCCTTGATCGTGTCGAACAGCGGATTCCAGCGCAGCACGAAACCGGTGATGCTGCGGACGTTGCGCTCGCGCACGGCAGCGTCCAGCCGGCGCAGTCCGGCCAGGTCAAGCGCGATGGGCTTTTCCACCACCACGTGTTTGCCGGCCTGGGCGCAGGCCACGCCCTGCTCGACATGCAAGTGGTGCGGCGTGCAGATGGACACCACGTGGATGTCGTCCGCCTTCAGCAGTTCTTCCAGGTCCGTGTAGGCGCGGCAGTTGGTGAGCCCGTACTCGCGCGCCTTGGCCTCTCCCCGCGCGCGGTCGCGGCTGAGGATCGCGCGCACCTCGGTTCGTGGGTCCGCCTGATAGGCTTTAATATACTCACCCGAGACGTTTCCGGTGCCGAGCACCGCCGCTCCGAATTGGCTGCTCATCGACTCTCCTTGCTCCAGGATTGGAACCGGCGCTGGAGCGTTTCCGCCTTGGGCTCGCCGGCGAAGGCAAGCACTCCCCAGTGAAAACGGATCGACTGGCCCGCGGGCAGATCGAAAGGCTGGCGAAACGTGGGCGCCGCGCTCATGTATCCGAAGGCCTGGTTCATCACGAAAAAGGCGTTCGGGTGCCGTGGATTGGAG
>CAYOTD010000688.1:0-3079 GCA_964406685.1 uncultured Solibacteraceae bacterium
CCACGACGATCAGGGCATCCTGCGGCAGGTAATTGAACACGCTCGCCGCCCCAGGGTAGAGCAGCGGGATGCAGAATTCAGAAACGGGCTGCCCTTCCGGCATGTCTGTGAGGCGCGTCCGGTCTTCGGCGCTGGCGATATATTCGCGCGAAGGCGTCACGACCAGGCTGTCGGACGGCTGCACCGTGCGCTGTGTGGCGGGATCGAAACGGCGCAGGCTGTCCACCTCGTCGCCGAAGAAATCGATGCGCGCCGGAAACGCCTCGGCGATCGCCCAGACATCCAGCAGGCCGCCGCGGCGGGCAAACTGCCCCGGGGCGGTAACGATGTTCACCGGTTCGTAGCCCAAACGGACGAACTGGCGCGCCAGGTCCTCCAGGGACACCTGCTGGCCGCGGCGCAGGATGCGCGTGTTTAAGATGAAGTCCCGGCGCGGCATGGTTTTCGTCATCACGGCGCGCACGGGGGCGAAGAGAAGCGGAGCCGGTTCCTCCTTGCGCAGGTCCTTCAGAGCGGGCATGTGGTATGCTGCCAGGGTCGAAAGGACGTTCAGCCGGTTCAGGCGCGTCATCTCTCCCCAGACCGCCGTTTCATAGAACAGGGCGGTCGGCTCCGGGAAGAGCATGCGCTTCACCTGCGGGGCGTAGATGCCCATTTCTTCCATCAGTGATAGCGCACGGCTCGTACGGTCGGTGAGAAACAGGATGGGACAGCGCAGAGCGGTATGCAGCGCCGCCAGCAGGGGCAGGCGCACCGCGCGTGGAATCTGTAAATTCGCCAGGCTGCGCCCGTTCTGCAGCGCCTCGACCAGCGCCTGAAATTCGGGCAGAGCCAGAAAAATATCAGTAAACATTCTTACAATTTTCCCTCATTCTTCGCCCGATTGCAAGAGGTAATCTCCCGGCGAAGCCCGCATTCCCCTTGGCGGCGGGCAAATCATGGCATGTTCCTTGCAACAGTTGTCTCTGAATGTATTCTACGCATTATCCGGGAGGTCATCCATGAACATCCGACACACGCAAGTATGGGAGAAATTTCTCCGCCTGGCAAAAGCCCGCCGGCGCAGGGCGCTGCTGTCCGTTTCGGCGCTGTGGATCGTTCCGCTGCTGGTTTTGAACGGCGGAAACGGTCTGTCCCTTGACCCCCTGCCGGTCAAAGCGCAGCAGGCAGCCACCGGTGTTCCGGCCTCCCCAAGCGAACAGTTTCCACCCGGACCTTCCGCATCTGGCGATGGGGCATCACCCGCCGCCGCCCCCGTGGAGGCTCCACCCGGAGCCCCGCCGCCTGATGTGGCGCCTCCGGCAGCCGCCGCCCAACCGGATACGGTCAAACCGGACGCGCTTGCCTGGCCTTCGCTGGACGAAGCCCTCACAACCACTGGCGCAGTGCCTCCTCCCGGCATCGACCGCGGCAAAACCATCAGCAGTGCGGCCATCGTCCAATTGAGCGTACCCCCATACGTCTGGTACCACGGCTGCGGACCGACCTCCGCCGCCATGGTTTTCGCCTTCTGGGATGGGCACGGATTCGAAAAACTCCTTCCCGGCGATCCCACCACCCAGTCCGACGCGGTCAACCAGGCGATTGCCAGCGACGACCACTACAACGATTACGCCCTGCCTCTGGACGACCTCGAACACAGCGCGACCCTGTTGGAAGACAAATCCGAAGATCCGCTTGGCGACGAACACGCCGACAACTCGATCGCCGATTTCATGAAGACCTCCCAATCCGTGCATGAACTCCGTTACGGCTGGAGTTCCTCGCGCTTCATGGCGGATGCCTATACCAATTACGTTAAATCGGTCGCCCCGGAATACGCCACGAATGTGCGTTTCCTCACCATGGAAGACGGTTTCTCGTGGGAGATGTATAAAGGTGAAATCGACGGCAACCGGCCCGTGATGCTCGTCGTCGATACCGACGGCGACGGTGAAACGGATCACGCCGGCGTGGGCATCGGCTACGACGACGCCAGCGACCAGATGATGGCCGTCTACGACACCTGGGATACGGAAATCCACTGGTACGAGTTTGCGAAGATGGACATCGGCAGGCAGTGGGGCGTCTATGGCGGCGTCCTCTACGACATGGGCGTCTTCTTCCAGGTCAACGCTCCCCAGGACGAACCGGACAAAAATCCGGGAGACGGCATCTGCCTGACTCTCTCGAACACCTGCACGCTGCGGGCGGCAATCATGGAAGCCAACGCCACCTCCGGCCACGACGTGATCCTCCTGCCGCAATCCACCTACACCCTCACGCGTACGGGACAGAATGAGAACGCCGCATCAACCGGCGACCTGGACATTACCGAATCGGTCACCATCCGCGGCGAAGGTAAGGACATCACCGTCATCGACGGCAGTTTGCTCGACACGGTCTTTGCTGTCGGCGATCTGGTGACCGCAGCCAGCGCAGGCGTCGAGAGCGCCCCGCTATCCACCCACGCTCTCGCCGGTTCATTCTTCGTGGAATTCAGCGGCGTGACCATCCGCAACGGCGTCGGGGGAATAAAAGCCTGGGGCTCCGGATACCTGGACCTGATCGAAAGCGCCGTCCTGGAGAACCAGGGCACGGGCGTGTGGTCCTCGGGTACCGAGGTCACCATCGCCCAGTCAGTCGTTTCGAACAACGCCAACCCCGGCAACACGGGCGGCGTTGACGTGAGCGGCGCCCGCCTGAACGTCCACGCATCCACAATATACGGCAACAGCGGCGCGGTGGGCGGTCTTTCCACCGATCATGGTTTGCTGATCACGGAAAGCACGATCGCCGACAACACGGGCAGCGCCGGTCCCGGCGGGCTCGCCGCCGCAGGCGGCGGCACGCTCGTCAACAGCACCGTTGCCCAGAACAGCGGCAGCGAAGGGGGCGGCGTCGCCGCAGACGACGAACTCGTCTTCATTAACACGACCCTCTCGGAAAATAGCTCTTCTGGCCCGGGCGGCGGCGTCCTTGCGAAAACGGCCAACCAGGTCATCTTCAGCAATACGCTCATCACCGGCAACAGCGGAGCCGGCTCTCCGGACTGTTCCGGCGCCTTTTTATCAAACGGCTATAACCTGATCGGCAACGG
>CAYOTD010000689.1:0-3073 GCA_964406685.1 uncultured Solibacteraceae bacterium
CTCGAGGACGAGAAGGCCTGCCGCACCGCGCACCTCGCCTTCGGCTACAACCTCGATATGCCGGGCGGCCGGAACGGCTCGAAGACCCACCGCGATTTCCTGTTCCACCGGCCGACGCTGGTGGTGGACTACGGCAGCGGCCGCAGGGAGACGCTTCTGTCTGGCGGCGAGGTGGTGAAGGCGCAGGATGCCGGACGTGGGTGACCGGCGGTCCCCGGTCCGGCTGCGTGGGTTGAGATCAGGTGCATCCTGTGTAACATTTGGTATAAGATGATGATCTATTTCCTTTCCTGTTTGAAACTTTCATTTTGAGGAGGTCATATGTCGAATCGGAGCAGGGTGGTGTGGCTGTTGCTGGCCCTGGCCGCGCTGGCGGCCTTCGCCGCGGCGGAGGTCCAGCTGACGGCGCTGCAGCTGCCGGAAGGCAAGGGCGTGGACGTCAAGTTCACCAAGACGAACCGGGCGCCGGCCAAGGCGCTCATGGAGGCCAATCTGAAGTACGAGAAAGGCCAAGCGGCCATCGAGCTGAAGTTCGAGAAGATGGAGCCGGCCGTGCTGTTCGGTGGGGACGTCAGCGCCTACGTGCTGTGGGCGGTCACCAGCGACGGCGTGGCGGAGAACCTGGGCGAGGTGCTGGTCGACCAGAAGGAATGCTCGGCCACGCGGACTTACTCCACCGGCAAGAAGATCTTCGCCCTGATGGTGACGGCGGAGCCGCTGGCGGTGGTGGCCAAGCCGTCCGACCTGGTGATGTTCACCTCGAACCAGGTGAAGGACAAGAAGGTGCGGAACACGCCGTTCAAGTTCAACGCGTTCCGGACGGGGACCAGGGCGGCGCTGGACAGCATCGCCGGCATCCAGTACAACGATGAGACGCCGGTGGCCATCAAGCAGGCGCAGAAGGCGCTGGAGATCGCGGCTCAGATGAAGGCGGGGGATGTGAATCCCGGCGCCATGCGGGACGCCCAGATCGCCTTCAACCAGGCGGACAACACGGCGAAGGCCAACGGCAGCAAGAAGGTGATCAGCGACTACGCGCGGCGGGCGGTGGAGCTGGCCTCGCAGGCGATCCGGGACACCAACAAGAAGAATGAAGCCGACGCGGCGGCCGCGGCGGCGGCAAAGCAGGCCGCGGAGAAGGCGGCGCTGGAGCAGCGGGCGGCCACCGCCGAGAGCGAGGCCGACCGGAACGCGCGGCTGCTGAAGGAAGTGGAGGCGCAGCGCGCGGCACTGGCGCAGGAGTCGAAAGACCTGGCGCTGCAACGGGACAAGTTCGCCGCCGAGCGCGACGCGGTGGCGGCCCAGCGGGACGCGGTAAAAGCGGACCTGGACAGGGTGGAGATGGAGCGGGCGGCGGTGGCCAAGGAGCGCGACGAGATGGCGAAGAGGTTGACGGGCGCGCTGTCGTCCGTGGCCGAGACCAACCAGACGGCCCGGGGCGTGATCGTGAACCTGCCCGGGATCCTCTTCGACCTGAACAAGGCGACGCTGAAGGTGCCGGCGCAGCTGACCGTGGCCAAGCTGGCGGGGATCCTGCTGGTGTTTCAGGACATGGACCTGAGCGTCGAGGGCTACACCGACTCCACCGGCACGGATGCGATCAACATGAAGCTGTCCAACGACCGGGCCAAGACGGTGTACGACTTCCTGCAGGCCCAGGGGATCCCCCCGGCCCGGATGAAGTACCAGGGCTTCGGGCCGGCCAATCCGGTGGCGCCCAACGATACCGAGGCCAACCGGTCCAAGAACCGCCGGGTGGAAGTGGTGCTAACCCAGAAGGCGAAGGCCGAGTAGGGAGACTGTGATCGCAACGACGCCAAGGAAGCGGCGTCGACCCATATGAAAGGCGGCCGTGAGGCCGCCTTTTTTTTATCTTCGATCTCGCCCCGGGTCTTGAGACTCGATGTTCGGTGCTTGCTCGTGCTATCTTGTGTGGTTTGGACGGAAAGAATACCAAGGAGAAGGGCTCCATGAAACGAATGCTCCTGACATTGCTGGCGGTTGCGGCGCTCGCGCCCGCCGCATGGGCGTGCACCGTGATCGGCGTGGGCCGGCTGGCCTCGGCCGACGGGTCGGTGATCGTGTCCCACACCGACTGCGGCCCCGACTCGCGAATCCGCGTCGTCCCCGGACGGGTGCACGCCCCCGGCGAGACGGCTCCCGTGTACTGGGGCCTGCAGGATCCGTCCCAGCCGCCGGAGGCGCCGGTGGAGATCCTGGGCCACATCCCCCAGGCGGAGCGGACCTTCACCTACTTCCGCTCCGCCTACTCTCACCTCAACGAAAACCAGCTCGCCATCGCCGAGAGCACCACGAACCAGCGGCCGGAATTGGCCAACGAGAAGGGCAAGTGCGAGCAGATCATGACCATCGAGCAGGCACAGGTGTTCGCCCTCCAGCGCTGCCGCACGGCCCGGGAGGCGGTCCGGCTTATCGGCGAACTGGTGACCGCCTACGGCTTCCTGTGCTCCAGCGGCGACGGGTCCGAGTCGCTGTGCATCGGCGACCCCCGGGAGGTCTGGGTCATGGAGGTCTTCGGCGTGGGCCCGGCCTGGAAGAAGGACAGCGGCCGCCCCGGCGCCATCTGGGCGGCGCAGCGCCTGCCCGACGACCACGCTACCATGATCCCCAACTGGAGCATCATCAAGGAAATCCGCGCCGGTGACCCGGAGAATTTCATTGTCTCGGCCAACTACATGCAGGAGGCCGTCGACCGCGGGTGGTACGATCCGAAATCCGGACGGCCCTTCGTGTGGCAGGAGACCTACGCGCCGCTGCCGCAGGAGTTTGCCACGGGCCGCTTCTGGCTCTTCTTCAGCACCTTCACGCCCAGCCTGCGCGAGTGGCCGGACCGGAAGCTGGGCGAGGATCTCTTCAAGGGCATCAATCCCTACTACCAGTTCGTGGAGCCCCTGTCCATCTACCCGTTCTCGGCCCGGCCGGAGCGCCAGATCTCGGTGCGCGACGTGATCACCTTCCAGCGCTCGGTCTTCGAGGGCACCATCTACGACCTGACCGCCGACCCCAACTGGCTGGTCCCGGATGGGAAGGGCGGCTACGTCAAGAGCCCCCT
>CAYOTD010000690.1:0-3065 GCA_964406685.1 uncultured Solibacteraceae bacterium
CGGCGGGGAAGCGGGAGTGACGCCGGAACCGGGCACCGAGCGCGGCGCCGGAGGAACGGTCAGATTCGGCTTGGGCAGCAGGCTTTCGTAATCGATCTCCTTGCTGACCTTCCCGCGGTTCGGCTCCTTCTGCGTCAATTCGGTGGGGGGCGGCGCCACCAGCGGCGCCAGCAGGCGGATCTCCGCCAACGCTGGCGGCGTCACGCTTCGCCAGACCTCGCGGGGAAGCGCCAGCACAACTCCCAGAACCGACAGGTGAATCGCGAGGGAGGCCAGCGCGGCGCCCAGGGCGCGTTCCCGGCCGCGCTTGGGGTCCCACTCGAGGAGGAACCTCGGCTCAATGCCGTCGACAGGCCGTGGAGTCATTCTGGGGATGGGGCTAACCCGCCCCAGGGCGATGCCCTAGCGTTTCCGCCACAACCCTGGAGTGCTCTTCAATTTTACCAAGGATCGACACCGCCACTTCGAGCGCGCGCGCGGCCTCTTCCCCCGAGACGCGCACCGGCGCGCCGTTGGCGGCCGACTCGAGGAACGCTTCGATCTCCAGCTTCAGCGGTTCCTGCTTCTCAACGGGCAGAGGGGCGAAGCCGATCTGGCGGCTGCCGGAGACGGCGAAGCGCACCGCATCCTGGCGCGAATAGTCCAGCGAGATGTACTCGCTCGGCTGGAACAGGCGCAGCTTGCGAACGCGCTCGGTGGAGACGCGGCTGGCCGTCAGGTTGGCGATGCAGCCGCCGGGAAAGGCGAGACGCACGTTGGCGATGTCGACTTTGGGCGAGAGGATCGAGATGCCCGCGGCGCGCACCTCCTCCGGCATCGCGCCCACCAGCGCCAGAACGATGTCGATGTCGTGGATCATCAGGTCGAGGACCACGTCCACGTCCAGGCTTCGCGGAGTAAACACACTCAGCCGGTGAATCTCGAAGAACAGCGGAATGCGCACGACCCTGGCGAGGGCCGCCACCGCCGGGTTGAATCGCTCCAGATGGCCAACCTGCAAGAGGCGGCCGGCGCGGCGGGCGGCTTCGACCAGGCGCCGCGCATCGGCCACAGTCGAGGCGATCGGCTTTTCCACCAGCACGTGCAGCCCGGCTTCCAGCAGCGCCGTGCCCACCTCGGCGTGCGCCTGCGTGGGGACGGCGACCACGGCCGCCTGGGCGATCCCGGCGACCTGATCGAGCCGGTCGAGGGCGCGGCAGCCGAACTGCTGCGCGGCGGCGCGCGCACGCTCCGTGTCGGCATCCATCACCGCCACCAGTTCGGCCGCCGCCGACTCCTTCAACAGGCGAAGATGATTGCGGCCGAATGCGCCGGCGCCCACCACCGCGATGCGGACTTTCTGCACGGCGCGGCTCCTTTCCTCTGGAATCGGTCAGCGCGGCCGGACCCGGCTGCGCTTGAAATCGGTGCGCTGCAACCCCTGGTCGTAGCCGGGATTGTAGTTCTCATCGTCGGTGTAGATCTCCTCGCCCGACGGGCTGACCCAGCGGTACTTCCACTGGTTCGAGCCGACCTCGACCTTGCCGGTGTACGGGTTGACGTATTCTTCCTGCGAGGTGAGGGTGAGGAACATGTCCTTGTTGATCTCGGCGTTGGTGCGCCGGCGGTGCTCGACGATCTCCTTGTCGAGCCGCGCCAGTTCCCGGTAGGTGTCGGCGGCGATTTTGCTGCGCTCCATCTGGCCGCGGATCTCGGCCATCATCCATTGCGGATTAATCTCGACCGAGCCCTGAATGACGGACAGCACCGGTGCCAGCCGCTCCAACTCCTCCGGCGCCGCGCGCACCAGCATGGTCTCCTTGTTCTCCCAGATGCCGGCGGCGATCTGGCCCCAACTGTGGATGGCGGTGATGATCTTCTCTTTGTAGGGGCGGCCGTTCTCCTCGTAGGTCACCGTCAGCATCGCGGCGTCGAAGCGGAAGCCCTGGGAGACCGGCAGCCAGGCGACCGAGTTTCGTACCTGCTCGGCCAGGCCGGGCATCGGCTTGCGCTCGACCACCTGGAGGTTGCGCGCGCCGCGGTGCGCGTAGGGCAGAGCCACCCGCGAGAGGAACGTGGCCGCGTCCAGCAGCGGCATCACCGTCATGCCGGCGTAGTTGCTGCCCGGCGGGAACATGCCCATATTGCCGGCCGGCGAACCGCGCAGGTCGGCGTACCGCATCGAGGGCAACCAGCGCATCATCGTGGTTCCCTGGGCGTCGCGCTTGATGGTGAAGTCCAGCTTGGCTTCGATGGCGTTGCCCGCGCCGCCCGCGGTCATCGGGTTCACGCGGGTGATGCCGCCTTCGGCGACCCAGCCGGAGGGCACCAGGAGGGAGAAGGCCCCTTCCCGCGGCTCCTTGACGCGGCGGAACACCATGGTGGGACGATTGGGCTTGACGCGCGGCGGCTGCGCGAACGCCTCCGCCCCGGACAGAACAGCAGCAACCACGAACCACGTCGTCGGCTTGGCCACGGAAGTCATCCTACGGTCACATGAAGTAGTCTTTGACCTTGTCGAAGATCCCTTTGTCCTCCGGCTCGTTCTCGGCCGGCAGAGTCTCGAGCAGTTGCTCGAACAACTTCTTCTGTTCGCGCGACAGGCGGGCGGGGATCTTCACCGCCAGGTGTACACAGATATCGCCGCGTCCCTGGCCGCGCAAGCGGGGAACGCCGAGTTCCTTGAGCCGGATCTCGGCGCCGGGCTGCGAGCCGGCGGGGATCTTCACGGTTTGCAGGCCGTCGAAGGTGAGCAGGTCGACTTCCGCGCCGAGGGCCGCCTGGGCCACGTTAATCGGCACCGTGCAATGCAGGTCGGACTCGGCGCGCTCGAAGACCGGGTGGCTCTTCACCTTGATCATCACGTAGAGATCGCCCGGAGGCCCGCCGTTGCCGCCCGGATGCCCCTCGCCGGTCACGCGGACCCGCGTTCCGCTGTCCACGCCCGGAGGGATGTTCACCTCCAGTTTGCGGTCGGTGCGGGTGTATCCTTCGCCCCCGCATTCCGTGCATGGCCGGCGGATGATGCGCCCGTGGCCGGCGCACTGCGAGCAGGTGCGGCGAACCGAGAGAAAGCCCTGCTGGAA
>CAYOTD010000691.1:0-3043 GCA_964406685.1 uncultured Solibacteraceae bacterium
GATCGACTACGTGGTCAACGCGCTCAACGAGATCGACGGCTACCGCCAGATCGCGCAGGTGCTCACCGTGCTGAGCGCGGCCAACCCCACGGCGGCCAACGGTCCCATCAACGTCTTCCAGACGCTGCGCCGCCAGGGCATCATCGGCGTGCCGAGGCCGGCGCGCTCGATCGAGGCATCGGATTTGAGCCAGTTCGGCATCAACGTCAGCCAGCGCGGCGCGCGCCCGCCGCTGACCGTGCTGTTCCGCGCCGCTCCGGATTACCAGAATCCCTACGCCGAGCAGGCCAGCTTCGGGATCGAGCGCGAGGTGGCCAACGGACTTTCGGTATCGCTGAGCTACGTTTTCGTCCGGGGCGCCAAGCTGACGCGCTCGCGCGACTCCAACCTGCTGGCTGCTCCCGTCAGCTCCGCCACCGGCATCCGCGACTGGGGCGTCACGGCGGGGAATCCCACCGGCATGGCCTACTTCCGCGACCCGCTGCTGTACCAGGAGAACACGTACGAATCCACGGCAAACTCGTTCTATCACGGCGGGCTGATCGAGATCACCAAGCGGTTTGCCCGCGGAGTGACGCTGCACGGCAACTACACCTTCAGCAAGGCCATCGACGAGGTCACCGACTACAACAGCGATTTCCAGCCCGTGGACCAGGCCAACCTGCGCGCCGAGCGGGCGCTGTCCAGCTTCGACCAGCGGCACAAGTTCACCGCCTACGCCATGCTCCAGTCCCCGCGAGGAGGCCGGGGGGCGGGCGCGGTGCGCAAGGCGGTGGGCGAGTGGTCGTTCACGCCCATTCTGCGCGCTTCCAGCGGCCGGCCTTTCAACCTGCTGGCCGGCTACGAGATCAACAACGACCGCCACAACACCACGGATCGTCCCATTTTCGCCGGCCGCAACACCGGCCTGGGGCCGGACTTCTGGACCTTCGACGGCCGCCTGACGCGCCGCGTCAGCCTGGCCGAGCGCGCCGCCCTCGACCTGGTGATGGAAGGGTTCAATATCCTGAACCGGCTGAATTACGCCAGCGTCAACAACACGGTGGGCAACATGGCGCCGCCGTTCCGGGTGACGGGCCGGCACGACCGCGGTTCCAGCGATCCGCTCGGGTTCACCTCGGCCCTCGACGCGCGGCGCGTGCAGTTGGGTTTGCGGCTGAGTTTTTGAGTCTTCTTCCGGAGGGTTAGAGCCGGCCGACCACCGTGCGGTGGACCTTGACCAGCAACTCAACCTCGCTCAAGGGGATGCTGAGGGCGGCCGCGATCTGTTCCGGCTTCTCGCCGCGCCGGTACATGCGCAGGACCTGGCCGCGGCGGTTCAGGTTCATGCCGGGAATCGGGCGGGTGGAGGCGGCGTTCTGCTCCCGCGCCTCCTGCATGTCCTGTTGCAGTTGTTCGAGCGCGGCCCGCATCTGATCGGCGGCGGCGGCCAGCGCCTGGTACTGCTCCTTGTGGCGCGCCTCGCTTTCGCAGAACTCCTTCTTGAGCGCCGCAAACAGAGTGAGACAAGCGATCAGGCCGGCGCCCAACAGCGCGGCCAGCGTCAGGGGGGTGGCAATCCAGTCCAGACTCATCCTCGCTCCTCAGTTCAGGTTTCGCAACCGCTCCTGGCGACTGATGATCTGCTGGATGCGGACGCCGTAGTTCCCCTCGATCACCACCACCTCGCCGCGGGCGATGACGCAGTTGTTGACAATCACCTCGACCGGCTCGGTCACCGAACGGTTCAGCTCGACGATGGACCCGGTGGTGAGCTTGAGAACGTCCTTCAGGGGCAACTGCGCGCGCCCGAACGAGACGCTGACCGGCAGCTCGACTTCCAGCAACAGATCGAGCGTTCTGGACGGCTCGCCGATTGCGCCCGCGGCGGCCACGGCCATCGTCCCGCCGGCGGGCGCCGCGTCCCGCTTCTCCGGCGGCTCCAGAACCTGGAGCAGAGCGGGACTGAAGCCGAACACCGTCCGCGCCGTCTCGCCGTCGGCGAAGCGCGCTTCCACAACCAGCGGGGCGCCCAGCGGCGGGGCGTCGCCGCTCTCCTGTCCGGGCTGGCAGACGACCTCCCGGCCCAGGCGCCCGCCCACCGTCTGCGCGGCAGCCGACAGTGCCTGCGTGAGGATCTCGTGGAAGGTGCTCTTCAGGTCGGTGGGGTCGGCCTCGTCGATGCCGGCCGCTTTCAGCGCCCGGCCGCCGATGGCGGACCAGGCCGCCTCCGGAGCGCCCACCCAGATCTCGGCCCCCGCTCCGAGGCTGAGAGGCTGCTTCCACCAGGACGACACCTCCGGCTCGGGAGCGGCGTCCGGCAGCCACTCGGCCTGGCACTGCTCGGAGGTCATCGCCTCCAGCACCTGGGCCAGGCGGCTGGCGCACTCCGCGATCAGCCAGCGCGGAACGCCCTGGCTGCCGCCGGCACCGGTCTGTTCGGTTGCGCTCATGGGGATCGCCTGTCCGCCGCCTACGTCTCGCCGCGGGCGCCGCCGGGACGCCGCATCTCACCCTTGCGGTGCGGCCAGCGCTTCTCGATGTAGGCCCGCAGCCGCAGCACGCCCTGGGATTTCAGTTGGGACACGCGGGATTCGTGGAGGCGGACGACCTTGGAGATCTCGCGCAGCGTCAGCTCCTCGTGATAGTAGAGGCTGAGCACCGTCCGCTCCACATACGGCATCTTGTCGATGGCCTCCGAGAGCAGGCGCTCCAGTTCCGACCTCTCCACCAGGCGCTCGGGCCAGTTCTCCTCGTCGTCGGCGACGTAGCGCAGCAGGTCGCGTCCTTCCTCGTCCGAGGTGGAGAACTCGAGACTGCCGAGATTGATTCCGCGCATGTCCACCAGCCATTCGCGGTACTCCTCGATTCCCAGTCCCAATTCCGTCGCGATTTCGTCTTCGCTGGGGGAGCGCTTCAGCCGCTGCTCGAGCAGGGCGATCACCGACTCGATCTGCTTGGACCGCTTGCGCTGCTGCCGCGGAGCCCAGTCCAGCCCCCGCAGGCTGTCCAGAATCGCGCCCCGGATCTTGTACTCGGCGTATGTCTTCAGCTTGACGTTCAG
>CAYOTD010000692.1:0-3036 GCA_964406685.1 uncultured Solibacteraceae bacterium
GCACGTCGGCGTACACGATCACGGCTTCAACAACGTCAGCACCTACGGCAACCTACGGCGCCTCATGCTCGAAGGACGGATCGCCAATGACCCGCGCGAGCTGGACCTCTACGAGCTTGCCCTCAAGGCGTCGGGCGCGGTGCAGGCTGCGCGGTGGAGCCGGACCATCGACGGCGACGGCTACATCTATTCGTTCAACGGCCCGCACTCGCTGTTTGTCGATACCATCCGCACCGTGCGCGCCCTCGCCGTGGCGCACACCCTGGGCCATGCCCTGATGGAGGAGAACGACCGCCGGGTATCGCTGCTCGAACGGTTGATCCAGCACGCGCGCGCCACCGCGAGCTATTCGGTCTATTACGGCGAGGGCCGCGACGCCTACGACGTGCGCGGGCGAACGGCGCACGAATCGATCTTCAACGTCAACGACGGCAACTTCCGCTGCCCCGGCACGCAGCAGGGCTACTCGCCCTTCTCCACCTGGACGCGCGGCCTGGCCTGGGCCATGCTCGGCTTCCCCGAGCAACTCGAATTCATCGCCACGCGGTCGGACGCCGAACTGGAACCCCTCGGCGGGCGCGCTTGGATAGAGACCTTCCTGCGCAAGGCGGCGCTGGCGACTTGCGATTTCTTCATCGATAACACGGCGGCGGACGGCATCCCCTACTGGGACACCGGCGCCCCGGGGCTGGCGCGCATGGGCGACTACCTGGGCCGCGCGGCCGACCCGTTCAACGACTTCGAGCCGGTCGACTCTTCCGCGGCCGTCATCGGCGCGCAGGGCCTGCTGCGGCTGGGGCGGTATCTGCAAAGCCGCGGCGAGGCCGAGGCGGGACGGCGCTACTGGCAGGCGGGTCTGACCGTCGTCAACACGGTGTTCGACGAACCGTATCTGAGCCGCGACGCCGCGCACCAGGGCCTGATCCTGCATTCCATCTATCACCGGCCCAACGGCTGGGACCACGTGCCCGAGGGCCGCAAGACGCCCTGCGGGGAATCCAGCATGTGGGGCGACTACCACGCCCGCGAGGTCGCGCTCTACCTGGGCCGCGTCATAGCGGGCGCCAAGTACTACACGTTCTTCTGAGTGCCGGAAGCGATCCACATTGTCGGCGGTGGACTGGCGGGAGCGGAAGCCGCCTGGCAGATCGCGCGCGCCGGCCTGAAGGCCACGTTGTACGAGATGCGCCCCGCGCGCCCGACTTCCGCGCACACCACGGCCCGGCTTGCCGAGCTGGTTTGCAGCAATTCGCTCAAGAGCGAGCAGGAGCACTCCGCCCCCTGGTTGCTGAAGCAGGAGTTGCGGCGCCTGGGATCGTCGCTGATGGAGGTGGCCGCGCGGACGCGCGTCCCCGCCGGGCAGGCGCTCACGGTGGATCGCGACCGGTTCGCCGCCGAGGTCACGAACGCCCTCGAATCCGAAACGGGCATCGAGATCCGGCGCGAGGAAGTGATGGAGATCCCGCCCCAGGGCATCGTCATCCTCGCCACCGGACCGCTGACCTCCGACGCCCTGGCCGCATCGATCGGCCGTCTGACCGGTGCCGGCCGGCTGTATTTCTACGACGCGATCAGCCCCATCGTCGAGGCCGATTCCATCGACATGTCCATCGCCTTCCGCGCTTCGCGTTACGGCAGGTCGATGGACAACGGCGAGGACTACGTGAACTGCCCGTTCACGCGGGACGAGTACGAGCGGTTCGTGGATGCCCTTCTGATAGCCGAGCCGCACCAGCCGCACATTCCCGAAGACCGGACACCCTACTTCGAAGCCTGCCTGCCGATCGAAGTGCTGGCGCGGCGCGGGCGCGACACCCTGCGCTTCGGGCCGATGAAACCCGTGGGGCTCACCGATCCGCGCACCGGCCGCCGTCCCTACGCCGCCGTGCAGCTTCGCCAGGAGAACCTGCGCGCATCGAGCTTCAACCTGGTCGGTTTCCAGAACAGCCTGCGCTGCGAGGAGCAGGCGCGCGTTCTGCGCCTGATCCCGGGACTGGAGAAAGCCGAATTCCTGCGCTTCGGCCAGATCCACCGCAACACCTATATCAACGGGCCCGCGCTGCTCAACCAGACGCTCCAGCTCAAAGGCGATCCGCGGGTCTTCTTCGCCGGGCAGATCTCGGGAGTGGAGGGCTACATCGAGTCGATCGCCACCGGGCTGGTGGCCGCGCGGCACGCCATCGATCTCGCCACGGGCCGTGCGCCGCGCCCGCTGCCCCGCGCCACGGCGCTCGGCTCGCTATGCCGCTATGTTTCCGGCGCCGATCCGCTCAATTACCAACCGGCCAACATCACCTTCGATCTGCTGCCCCCCCTCGATGAGGAAACGCGCGCCCGCCTGCGGCACGACCGGCGCGCGCGCCACGCCGAGGTCTGCCGCCGCGCGCAAGCGGCGCTGGAGGAGTCTCTTGCCGGAGCTTGAGCGCCAGATCTTCCGCTACCTCGACGAGATGAAGCGCCGCAACGCCTCGCCTCACACACTCCGCAACTACGAGCACGACCTGCGCGGGTTTCTCAAATACTTCTCGCCGCCCGGCATGGCGCCCCCCGCCCCCGCCGAGTTCGACCTTCTGGCGCTGCGCGAGTGGCTCGGAGACCTGCATCGCCATTCTCGGAACGCTCTCACCATCCGCCGCAAACTGGCGGCCGTGCGGTCGTTCTTCAAGTACCTGTTGCGGGAAGGCATCGTCAACAAGAATGTCGCCCGGATGCTGCGGACACCCAAGGCTCTTCAGAAACTGCCGCGCGTGATGTCGGAGGAGAACGCCAACCGCCTGGTGGACCGCACCGGCTCCGCCGATTGCGACCGTCCCTATCCCGAGCGTGACCGCGCGATCCTGGAACTGCTTTACGGCTGCGGCATGCGGGTCTCGGAGCTGGTGGGTCTGAACCTGGAAGACATCGACTTCACCGAGCGCTGGTTGCGCGTGCGCGGCAAGGGCCGCAAGGAGCGCCTGGTGCCGTTCGTGACCAAGACCGGCGAGGCGATCGAGCGATGGCTAGCCGTTCGCGCCGCGCCCTCCGAGGAGCGCGCGC
>CAYOTD010000693.1:0-3033 GCA_964406685.1 uncultured Solibacteraceae bacterium
GATCTCGTACCGTCCATGGACGAGCGGATGCGGAATCTCCACCGGCACGGCGTTGGACAGCCGCACGATGGAGGAGCCGTTGGGCCAGGCGGGCGTCAGCACGAGGGCCTCGTCGCCCGGGTCGAGGGTGCAGCGGATGCCCACGTTCAGCGCCTGGACGCCCGAAGCCGTGACGACGATCTCGTTTTCCGGGTCTAGTTCAACCGAGTGGATCTCCCGGTAGTGGCGCGCGATGGCCTGGCGCGTCGAGGGCATCCCCGCGTTCTCGGTGTAGAAAGTGAAGCCGTCGGCCATCGCCTTCTGCGCGGCGCGCTTGATGTAGTCCGGGGTGGGCGCGTTGGATTCGCCGAAGTAGAGCCGCAGCACCTTGTCGTTGGGATCCGCGGTCTCGGCGTCCATCCTCATGGCCAGCTCGCCCAGCTCGCGGATGCGCGAATGCGGTACGGCGAGCGCGGAATCGGAGACCTTGGCGGGCATCAGCGGCGGGCCTTGGACTTCATGAGGTCGTCGAGGTAGACCAGGTCGGTCGGATAGTCGCCGGTGTAGCAGGCGTAGCAGTACTCGTGTTTCTCGTCGGCCACGGCGCGGCGCAGCCCGCCGAGGGATAGATACCCGAGCGAATCGGCTTCCACGAACCGGCGGATCTCCTCCACCGTGTTGTTGGCGGCGATCAGCTCCTTCTTGGTCGGGGTGTCGACGCCATAGAAACACGGCGAGACCGTGGGCGGGCAGGAGATCCGCAAATGGACCTCGCGCGCCCCCGCTCCCCGCACCATGCGGACGATCTTGCGGCTGGTGGTGCCGCGCACGATCGAGTCGTCCACCAGCACCACGCGGCGGCCTTCCAGCAAGTGCCGGATCGGGTTGAGCTTCAGCTTGACGCCGAAATCGCGGATGGCCTGCGACGGCTCGATGAAGGTCCGCCCGACGTAGTGGTTGCGGATCAGCGCCTGGCGGAACGGAATGCCCGATTCGTCGGCGTAGCCCAGCGAGGCGGCCACGCCCGAGTCCGGCACCGGCACCACGACGTCGGCTTCAACCGCGTGCTCGCGCGCCAGCAGCCGCCCCAGCATCTCGCGCGACTGCTGCACCGAGCGGCCGAAGACGATGGAATCCGGCCGCGAGAAATAGACGTGCTCGAAGACGCACTGGGCGCGCTCGCGGGCCGGGGCGTAGCGCTCGCGCGTCATGCCCTCGGGGCCGACGATGACCATCTCGCCCGGCTCGACGTCGTTCAGATAGACCGCGCCCACCAGGTCGAAGGCGCAGGTCTCGGAGGCGAAAACGTAGCAGATGCGGCCGCCGGACAGCTCCATCTGGCCCATGGCCAGGGGGCGGAAGCCGTTCGGATCGCGCGCCACGATCACGCGGTCCTGCGCCAGGAAGACCAGCGAGAAGGCGCCCTCGAGTTCCAGCAGCGCCTCGCGCAGCGCCCCCGCCATGGTGCGCTCGCGCGACCGCGCCACCAGGTGCAGGATCACCTCGGTGTCGCTGGAGGCCTGGAAGATCGACCCGTCGCTCTCCAGCGACCGTCGCAGCTCGCCGGCATTGGTGATATTCCCGTTGTGCGCCACCGCGATGCGGCCCTTGTTGCAGGCCACCGCGAAGGGTTGCGCGTTGGCGATCACCGTATCCCCGGCAGTGGAGTAGCGCGTGTGGCCGATGGCGGCGTGTCCCTTGAGCTGGGCCAGCCGGTCTGGCGTGAAGATGTCGGCCACGTAGCCCATGCTCTTGTGGGTGTGGATCTGGGCGCCGTCGCTCGACGACATGCCGGCCGATTCCTGCCCGCGGTGTTGCAGCGCGTACAAGCCGAGATAGGCGAGGTTGGCCGCCTCCGGGTGGCCGAAGATGGCAAACACGCCGCACTCTTCCCGAAGCTTGTCGAACACCGGCTCAGACATGCAGAGCTTTCTCCAGCGCGCCCGCCCAGGCTTCGCGCAGCGCGTTCACCTTGGCCGCGACCAACACCTGGCCGCGGCGGCGGATCGTCAACTCCTCTTTCAGCGTAACTCCGATGCGCGGCGCCTCGACGCCGTGGGCGGCGGCGATCCGCTCCACCGCTTCCGGATCGGCGGTCGAGAGCAGCACGCGCGACGGCCCTTCGTGGAACAGCAGCAGCTCCGCGCGCAGGCCGGAGTCGAGATCGATCCGGGCGCCCACGCCCGCCGGCCCGAAGCTGCTTTCTGCCAGGGCCACGGCCAGGCCGCCGTCGCTCAAATCGTGAGCCGATTCGGCCAGCCCGGCGCGCGCAATTTCGCGTGCGGCGGCCTGCACCCGTTTCTCGCGCTCCATGTCGAGCGCGGGGGGCAGACCCCACAGCGATTGGAGCACCGCCTTGGCGTACTGCGTGCCGCCGAAGCGCACCGGGTCGCAATCGCCCACCCCGCCCAGCAGGATCACGGTGCGGCCGGGCTGTTTGAAATCGATGGTCACCGGCGCCACCGTGGGCATCAGTCCGACAATGCCCAGAACGGGGGACGGGAACACCGCGTCGCCCAGGGTCTCGTTGTAGAGGCTGACGTTGCCGCCGGTGATCGGCGTCTCGAAGAAAGCGCAGGCCTCGGCCATGCCTTCGATGGCCTCGATGAGCTGGGCCATGATCTCGGGGCGCTCCGGATTGCCGAAGTTCAGGCAGTTGGTGGCGGCCACCGGTTCGGCGCCGACAACCGAGAGGTTGCGGCAGCACTCGGCCACCATCAGGCGGGCGCCCTCGCGCGGCGAGAGGTAGGCGTAGCGGCCGTTGCCGTCCAGCGCCATGGCGATCGAGGATCCGGTCTCTTTGATGCGCACCACCGCGGCGTCGCCGCCCGGGCCCTGGGTGGTGTTGGTGCGCACCATGTAGTCGTACTGCTCCCAGATCCAGCGCTTGGAGCAGACATCGCCCGAGGCCAGCACCACGCCCAAGTCCGCGCCCAGGTCCTTCGAAGCAAACTCGGGCGCCTCCAGGGGCACGTCGCGGCGGGGGGTGGTGTAAGGGCGGTCGTAGATCGGCGCCTCGTCAGCGAGGGCGCGCGTGGGAATCTCGGCCACCAC
>CAYOTD010000694.1:0-715 GCA_964406685.1 uncultured Solibacteraceae bacterium
GGGCGGTCTGATTCTGCTGTTCACGATTCCGGTGAACGTGGTGATGGCGCAGGAACTGGTGCCCTCGCAGGCGGGCACGATCTCGGCCCTGATGATGGGCTTCGCCTGGGGCGCCGCCGGCATGATCTTCATTCCGCTGACGGGATGGATCGCGGATCTGACTTCACTGCACGACGCGCTGCTGCTCCTGGTGGGGTTCCCGATCCTCGGGTTCTTTCTGACGCTGAAGCTGCCGAAGGACCTGCGCCATGCCTAGAGCGGTGTGCCTGGTGAGCGGGGGACTGGATTCGGCCACCTGCCTGGCGGCGGCGCGCCGCGACGGCTTTGCGTGCTACGCCCTCTCGTTCGACTACGGCCAGCGCCACCGGATCGAACTGGACGCCGCCGCGCGGGTGGCGCAATCCCTGGGCGCGGCCGAACACCGCGTCATCCGCGTCGATCCGCGGTTGTTCGAGGGTTCGGCGTTGACCGGCGGCATCGAAGTGCCCAAACACCGAGACCCGGCCGTGATGGCGGGCGGCATCCCTGTGACCTATGTGCCGGCGCGCAACACGGTCTTCCTTTCCCTGGCTCTCGCCTGGGCGGAAGTGCTGGGCTCGGGCGATATCTTCCTCGGCGTCAACGCCATCGACTACTCGGGTTATCCGGACTGCCGCCCGGAGTACATCGAAGCCTTCGAGCGCATGGCCAACCTGGCAACGCGCGCCGGAGTCGA
>CAYOTD010000694.1:725-1237 GCA_964406685.1 uncultured Solibacteraceae bacterium
CGCGCCTGCGCATCCACACCCCGCTGATCCGGCTGAGGAAGGCGGAGATCGTGCGGCTGGGCGCGAGCCTGGGCGTCGATTTCCGGCTGACCCACAGTTGTTACGATCCCGGCCCGGACGGCCGGCCCTGCGGCGCCTGCGATTCGTGTATCCTTCGCTTGAGAGGATTCGAGGAGGCCGGCCTCGCCGATCCGGTCGAATACGCCGCGGCGGGAGGCTGAAGCGCATGAAGATCGCGGAGGTTTTTTACTCACTCCAGGGCGAAGGGATGCTGGTGGGAACCCCCTCTGTGTTCGTCCGGGTCTCGGGATGCAACCTGCGTTGCGTGTGGTGCGATACGCCTTACACTTCCTGGAAACCGGAAGGCGAGGACAAACCGCTGGGCACGCTGCTGTCCGACGTAAGGCGCCACTGGGGCGTGCGCCACGTGGTGGTCACCGGCGGCGAGCCGATGATCGCGGACGACGTCGTGTTGTTCACCCAGCGCCTGAAAGAGGACGATTTTCACATTA
>CAYOTD010000694.1:1247-3023 GCA_964406685.1 uncultured Solibacteraceae bacterium
GTCGGGCACGGTGTTCAAGCCCGTGACCTGCGACCTGATGAGCATCAGTCCGAAGCTCGCCAACTCCACCCCCTGGCGGCGCGACGGAGGCCGTTTCGCGCGCCCGCACGAGGATCTGCGCTACCAGCCGGAGGTTCTCCGGCAGATGATCACCAGCTACGAGTACCAGCTCAAGTTCGTGGTGGCCAAGCCGGAAGACATCGAAGAGGTGCTGAAGATCGTCAAGGAAATCGGCGCCGACCGCGGCCGGGTGCTGCTGATGGCCGAAGCCTCGACGCCGGAAACGCTCACCGAACGCAACTACTGGCTGGCGGAGGTGTGCAAACAGCACGTGCTGCGCTTCTCCCCGCGCCTGCACATCGACCTGTGGGGCGGCGAGCGCGGCCGCTAGGACGCGCCCGTCCATGAAGCCGACCTCCCTCGACAAGAGCAAGATCCGGATCCTGCTGCTGGAAGGCATCCATGCGAGCGCCGTCGAGATGTTCCGCAACGACGGCTACACCGGCATCGAACATCACTCCGGTTCGCTGCCGGAGGCCGAGCTGATCGCCTCGTTGCGCCGCGCCTACTTCGTCGGGATCCGTTCGGCGACGCGCCTGACCGCGCGGCTGCTGGACGAGGCGCCGCGGCTGACCGCCATCGGTTGTTTCTGCATCGGCACCAACCAGGTGGATCTCGAGGCGGCGCGGGAGCGCGGCATCCCGGTATTCAACGCCCCGTTCTCCAACACCCGCAGCGTGGCCGAGCTGGTGCTGGCCGAGATCATCCTGCTGATGCGCGGCGTGCCCTACCGCAATGCCCTGGTGCACCGCGGCCGGTGGGTGAAGAGCGCCGCGGGGTCGCACGAGGTCCGCGGCAAGTGCCTGGGCATCGTCGGCTACGGCCACATCGGCACGCAGGTGGGGCTGCTGGCCGAAGCCCTCGGCATGAGGGTGCTCTACTACGACATCGAGGTGAAGCTGGCCCTGGGCAATGCGCGGCCGGCGGCCACCCTCGACGAACTGCTGGCGGCGGCCGACGTGGTGACGCTCCATGTGCCGGAAACCCCCGCCACCCGGCAGATGATCGGCGCCGCGCAACTGGCCCGCATGAAGCCCGGCGCGTGCCTGATCAACGCCGCGCGGGGCACGGTGGTGGAGGAAGACGCCCTGGCCGAGGCGGTCGCCTCCGGGCGGCTGGCGGGAGCGGGCGTGGATGTCTTTCCGCGAGAGCCAAACAGCGACGCCGAGGAGTTCGTCTCTCCGCTCCGCAGCCTGGACAATGTGCTGCTGACGCCCCACATCGGCGGGGCGACCGAGGAGGCGCAGGAGAACATCGGCATCGAGGTGGCGGGCAAGCTGCTGCGCTACAGCAACAACGGCTCGACGCTGACGGCGGTCAACTTCCCCGAGGTCTCCCTTCCCGAGTATCCGGGCAAGCACCGCCTGCTGCACATCCACCGCAACCAGCCGGGCGTGCTGTCGGCGATCAACGCGGTTTTTTCCGAACACAAGATCAACATCGCCGGCCAGTATCTCCAGACCGACGCCCGCATCGGCTATGTGGTGATCGACATCGAAACCGGCGAGCGGACCGAGGCGCTGCGGCTGAAGCGCAACCTGGAAGCGGTGCCCGGCACCATCCGCGCCCGCGTGCTGTACTGACGCGAATCCGTGTATCCTTGAAAGAGCAGGTTTCCCTCAAGGAGCGGTCCCATCCTGAACACAGCCATTCGCAACATCGCCATCATCGCCCACGTGGATCACGGCAAGACGACGCTGGTCGACGCCATGCTCA
>CAYOTD010000695.1:0-3022 GCA_964406685.1 uncultured Solibacteraceae bacterium
CGGCTCAGGTAGTCGGGCGAAGCGCCCACCATCGAATGGCTGATCACCGATCCGATCTGGCTGTCGAGCGACCAGTGGATGAACAGCCCGAAACCCAGGTCGCGGAAACGCTCCAGCCGCTCCGGCCGGTTCCCCGTCTGTGCCCCCAGCAGCCCGCACAGCAGAAGCGAAGCGGCGAATCGCGCAACGTGTGACATGGTTCCATGGTATTCAATATCAGTGGAGGAGATGTCCCAAATGATCCGATCGCTTGCCGTACTTCTGATACTCGCCGCCGTTGCCCCGGCCCAGGAATCGCTCGAGGTGGTGGGCGGACTCAAGGACATGACGGACAAGCGCCTCACGGCCATCGCGATGAAGCTGCTCGGCGAGCGGGCACGAAGCGTGGCTGCGATCCGCACAAAGGTAGAAGTCCGGCTGCGGCAGATGAAGATCCGCGAGACGATGCTGGCCGAGATCGGCGGCTTCCCCGCCCGCACCCCGCTGAACGCGCGCGTCACGGGGACACTGGACCGGCCGGCCTACCGGGTGGAGAAACTGATCTTCGAGAGCCAGCCCGGGTTCCCGGTCACGGCCAACGTCTTCGTGCCCAAGAGCGGCAAGCCGCCCTATCCGGCGTTGATCGGCGTGGCCGGCCACAGCGAGAACGGCAAGGCGGCCGAAGCTTACCAACGGGCGTGGATCTCGCTCGCCATGCGCGGCTTCGTGGTGGTGGCCTTCGACCCGCCCGGGCAGGGCGAGCGCTCCCAGTACTTCGACCCCGCCAAGGGCAAGTCGTCCATTGGAATCGGGACTACCGAGCACATCATGGCGGGCATCCAGTGCCTGCTCAGCGGAACGAATTTCGCGCGCTACGAAATCTGGGACGGCATTCGCGCCTTCGACTATCTGCTTACGCGATCCGATGTCGATGGGAAGCGCATCGCGGTGGCGGGAAATTCCGGCGGAGGGACGCAGTCGGCTTACCTGGCCGTGTTTGAGCGCCGCCTGGCCGCGGCCGCGCCGTCCTGCTACATCACCTCGTGGTCGAAGCTGTGGATCGAACCCGGCCCGCAGGACGCCGAACAGGTCTTCGTGAACTTCATCAAAGACGGATTCGACTTCGGCGACTTCCTCATCGCCTTTGCGCCCAAACCCATTCAGATGGCCACCGCCATCCAGGACTTCTTCCCCATCGACGGCGCGCGCGCCACTTACGCCGAGGCCAAGCGCGTTTTCGAGGCGGCGGATGCCGCCGGCCGCGTGGGCTATTTCGAATACGACGACAAGCACGGTTGGACCAAGCCGCGCCGCGAGGCGACCTACCGGTTTCTGGAGAAGTGGCTGGCCAACCGCGAAGTCTCCGCTCCCGAGCCGGATTTCGCGATCGAGAAGGACGCGGACCTACAGGTGACGCCCACCGGGCAGGTATCCACTTCGATGAAGGCCGAGACCGTGGCGAGTCTGAACCGCGCGCACGCCGAGAAGCTCTTCGCCGCGCGCACGGCGGCCAGGGGCGGCGATTTGCGCCGGATCATCTCGGCCCGGTTGCGCTATGCGCAGTCGCCGGCCAAGCCCATCGCCACTGCGCACGGGTCGATTGCGCGCCCGGGCTATCGGATCGACAAGCTGGCGATCGAGCCCGAGGCCGGCATTACGCTTCCCGCGCTGGCGTTCGTCCCCGAGACGAAGGAGAAGTTTCTCCCGGCGGTGCTGTACCTGAATTCCGCGGGCAAGGCCGCCGATGCCGCCCCCGGCGGCGACATCGAAGCGCTGGTGCGCACCGGGCGCATCGTGCTGGCGGTGGATGTGCGCGGGTGGGGCGAGAGCGGCATCGAGCACGGCGCGCGCGGCTACACGCCGCTCTATCGCACGGTGATGCGCTCGTTCCTCATCGGCGAAACTCACGTGGGCGCGCAAGTGGCCGACGCGCTGGCGGCGTTCACCTATCTGGCAACGCGGCCCGATGTCGACCACCGGAGCGTGGATATCCTCGGCAAAGGCAACGGCGGGACCGTGGCGCTGCTGGCCGCGGCTCTGGAGCAGCGCATCCGGCGCGTGGCGATGGAGAACGCCATCGTCTCTTACATGGACATCGTGCGCGCCCCCATCCACCAGGGCATCCTCGACCTGGTGATTCCGGGAGTGCTGACGGACTTCGACCTGCCGGACGCCGCGCGCGCCGTGGCGACGCAGCCACTGCTGGTGGTGAACCCGCGCGGCGCCACGGGCAAGCCCGCCTCCATCGACGACGCCCAGCGCCAGTACGGCGGTGTGGCCCGTGTGGTGGAGCGCGCGGCGGGGGCCGCGTTCACGGAAACCTACGCGGATTGGCTGCGGTGAGGCGCGGTCAACTTCGCGCGAACCGCTCTTTGTAGGCCCACAGGCCAATGGCGGGGTTCGGGATATAGAAGATCTCTTCGCCGTTTACGGTGTTGAAGCCGTCGGTGAGCTTCGCCGGGTCGTAGCGCCGCGTGGTTTCTTCCAGCGGGGCGTAGCGGAAGTTCACGCTTTCGATCTCCTGCCGCGTCAGGTGGCCGGGGCAGTAGGTGATGGAGAAGCGTCCCTCCGACGATCCGTGGATCAGGTGCGCGGCGGCGCTCAGGTTTGCCGCCAGGTCGGCGTTGTTGCGCACCGCGTCGAGTACGGCGGGGGTGCCGGCGTAGCCGTACTTGCGGATCAGCTTGTCGATGGCCGGGTCCTCGCCAAACTCGCGGACGCCGGGGGCAAGCACGATCAGATCGCCTCCATCGGCCAGCGCCATGCGCGTGCGGTAGACCGACTTGTTGCCCAGCCAGGTGCTCTTGAACTCGGAGGGGTCGAGATAGACCACGGCCTTGCGGATCTCGCGGTCCATCATGATGAAGTTGACCTTGAGGCTCAGCTCGCTGGCCTTGAGGAAGCACTCGACATCGTCGCCCACGAACAGGCCGCGGGTGACCAGTTGGCCGGCCTGGTTCTTGCCCACTACGGTCAAGGCATAGACGATGGGCAGGTGGCGCGCGAAGTGGTCCGAGGCGTAGTTGAGCACGCGGCGGATGGG
>CAYOTD010000696.1:0-3004 GCA_964406685.1 uncultured Solibacteraceae bacterium
GGAGATGGACGCCAGCGCGTGGGAGCGGGCGATCCGGACGGCGATGCGCGCTCCGTACGTGGTCCAGGAGCGTGTGGCGCCGCCTGTGGCTTCCTTCCCGGTGTATCAGTGGGGACAGATCGAGTTGCGGGACCTGAGCGTGGATCTGCACCCGCATGCCTTCCTCGGCAAGGTACAGGGCTGTTCGAGTTGGGTGTGCGCGGCGAACGCTCCCGGCTACTCGACCTTGTCGGGCCTGGCGCCCACGTTCATCATTGAGCCGCGGTAGGGAGGCGCAGGCGCGTATCCCG
This sequence comes from uncultured Solibacteraceae bacterium, assembly GCA_964406685.1. Lineage (GTDB taxonomy): Bacteria > Acidobacteriota > Terriglobia > Bryobacterales > Bryobacteraceae > JACQZT01. The sequence goes on from CAYOTD010000696.1 coordinate 291, forward strand.
GTCGGCTCGAAAGCCGGTCTGCAAGCCTGGAGGCTTGCCTCACTTGTGGCATTGGGCGGTATCCCGTTCCTGGCACGAGCTTAGTACTTCGGTACCGCTGAAAAATGATTCCGCTACCCTATTGTGGAGGGATTGACCCTACCGCATCATGGGAGTGTGAATTCTGGAAAAGCCAAATCGGATCGCAGATCATCGGACCGATTCCCGATCGAGCGCGAGGTGCGCTACCGGGCGCTGGCGAAGCGCAGCGGGGAAGAGTCGGGCGTCGGAACCACTGTGAACATGAGCAGCTCCGGGGTGCTTTTCACCACCGAGCAGGAGATTCTGCCGGGGCGGCGGCTGGAAGTGGCGGTAAGCTGGCCGGCACAACTGAACAACCAGTGCCCGCTGAAGCTGGTCGCGCGTGGCAAGGTGGTGCGCGCCGAACCGGGACGCGCGGCGCTCGAGATTCAGCAATACGAGTTCCGTACGGCGGGAACGTCGGGCAACGGTTTGCGGCACGATTAGCGCCGGCGGCGGTCACGCCTTTATCCTTGAAACACCTGGTTCTTCCAGAAAGCCTCGAAATCCAGGAGCGCGTCGTTGATGGGTGTGCCGCGCACGTCGATCCTATCCAGATCCACCGAATCGATCCCCACCGCTTCAGCCAGCAGCATCCTGTTGTCGGCAAACCGAGGTCGGGGACGGGAGGTTTCCGCCGATTCCTGGAAAACGTCCCGTCTGTCCCCGTGTCCGCGCCGGGCCGCAGCTTCTATCCGCAGTATTAAGGGGGCAAGATGGACAGGAGATCGTTTCTGACAACCGCGCTGAGCGCTCGCGCGGAGGGCAGGCGGAAGTACAGGGCCGCGGTGATCGGCCACACGGGACGCGGCCATTACGGGCACGGGCTGGATGTGGTCTGGCAGGCATTCGAAGAGATCGAAACGGTCGCGGTGGCCGACGCGGACGAGGCCGGGTTGCAGAAAGCGGTGGCGCGGTCGGGGGCGAAGCGCGGATACCGCGACTATCGCGAGATGCTGCGCCGGGAGAAGCCGGACCTGGTGAGCATCGGCCCGCGCTGGCTCGATCAGCGGGTGGCGATGGTGACGGCGGCGGCGGCGGCGGGCGCGCACATCTACATGGAAAAGCCCTTTGCGCGCGACCTGGTGGAGGCCGACCGGATGGTCGCGGCGGTGAAGCGCGCCCGGGTGAAGCTGCAACTGGCGCACCAGATGCGGTGCTCGCCGTTTGTGCGGCGGGCGCAGGAGCTGATTGAGGCCGGCGCGATCGGGCGCATCCAGGAGATTCGTGGGAGAGGCAAGGAGGATGCGCGGGCGGGCGGGGAGGACCTGATGGTTTTGGGCTCGCACATCTGCGACGTGATGCGCCTGTTCCTGGGAGATCCCAAGTGGGTGACGGCGCACGTGACGCAGGACGGGGAGGAGATGAGCGCGGCGCACCGCCGCCAGCCGAGCGAGCCTATCGGGCCGGTGGCGGGCAACCAGATCGCCGCCATGTTCGCCTTCGCCGGCGGCATTCACGGGTACTTTTCGTCGAAGGCGAGCGATGAGACCCATCCGCTGCGTTTCGGCACCTGGATCTACGGGACGCGGGGCGCGATCTTCCTGCCGAACGCAGGTTATCCGGATGGGCAGCCGTATCTGCTCCGGTCGCCGTCGTGGTTTCCGGGCGAGGGGCAGCGGTGGGAGCCGATCGAGGCGAAGAAAGACATTCCCGGGGCGGCGCGGCTGCGCGGGGGCGACCGGCTGATTGCCAATGCGCTGATGGTGCTCGATCTGCTGGAGGCCATCGAGGGCGACCGGAAGCCGGCCTGTAGCGAAGAGGACGGCCGGTGGACTATCGAGATGGTCACCGGCATCTATGCGGCGCAGCGGACTGGCGGGCGTGTGGCGCTGCCGCTGGCTGAGCGGCGGCATCCGTTGGAGCAGGGTGGCTAAAGCGACGCGATCAGCTCGATGCCTTGCTTGCGGCCTAGGTTGCGCGAGTATTTGCGGTCGGTCGCGTTGTTCCAGTGCTCGTGCACGCCGAGACAGGCTAGCGCGGGGGCGTCCTTTGCCGGTCGGTAGATGGTTCCCGAGGGAGGCTTGGCGGCTTGCGCCGCTTCGTGCAGGAAGTTGTCGGCGTTGCCGCGGACTTGCGTAGCTTTCGGCTCGGCGCTGAGGATGTCCAGGCCAACGGAGTCTATGGCTACCGGGTCCTGGGAAACGAGCAGGCTGGACGCCCAATCGTCGCCGAGGGAGGCAAAGCGGAAGACGTTGCCTTCGTTGTGCTCGGCGGAGTAGATGCCGTCGAGCATGTACAGCATCGTCTTTCCGCCCAGGTGCGGGTGGCCGATTAACTCGACCAGGGGATTATAGGAGCCCATGGCCTGGGTGCGCAGGATGTGGGAGTGCAGCGGGGCCGGCAGCCAGCCGCCTTCGGGGAAATGGATGGAGCCGAAGTGGTTCTTGGCGGTGAGCGTCACGCCGGCCATGCCGTGGGGCCGCAGCAGAGCGAGGTTGATCATGTACTTGGCTTCGGTGACCTGCTCGGGCAGGTAGGCCGCCGAGAGCGCCCTGGCGGCGAAGCGGATGGGGTTGGCTTTGTCGGGAACGGGCGTGATGCGGCCGCCGTGGCCGTAGTCGTTGTTCACCAGGAAACGGACGGCCTGGAAGTCGCGGCCGGAGTTAGCGCGGATGCGGCCGGCGATGGGCTGGCCGATGGTGCGCCCTACC
>CAYOTD010000697.1:0-3002 GCA_964406685.1 uncultured Solibacteraceae bacterium
CAAGAGCGAACGGATGATGCGCGTGCTCGACCTGGTGAGCCAGGTGGCGCCCAGCCGCACCAACATCCTGATCACGGGCGAGACGGGCACGGGCAAGGAGCTGATCGCCAAGGCGATCCACGCCAACTCGGTGCGGGCGGAGCAGATGTTCTTCGCCGTCAACACGGGATCGCTGCCGCCGGATCTGCTGGAATCGACCCTGTTCGGCCACACCAAGGGAGCCTTTACCAGCGCGGTGGCGTCGCAGAAGGGCTACTTCGAGATCGCCAACCGGGGAACGATCTTCTTCGACGAGATCGGCACGCTCAGCGTGGACATGCAGGCCAAGCTGCTGCGCGTGATCCAGGAGAAGGAGTTCCGGGCGCTGGGGTCGAGCGAGATCATCAAGGTGGACGTGCGGATCCTGGCCGCCACCAACGCCGACCTGCGGCGGCTGGTGGAGGAGGGCAAGTTCCGCGAGGACCTCTATTACCGGCTGAACGTGATCAACATCGTGCTGCCGCCGCTGAGAGAGCGCAAGGAGGATATTCCGCCGCTGGTGGATCACTTCTTCGCCAAGTACTGCCGCGAGAACGAGAAGTACCTGGACGCGGAGGGGCGGTCGCGGTTGCACTTCGAGCGCGAGGCCATGCACATCCTGATGGACCACAACTGGCCGGGCAACGTTCGGGAACTGGAGAACGTCGTCGAGCGGGCGGTGGTGCTGGCCTCGGATGAGATCGTGCCGGTGGACGTGCTGCCGGACTACCTGCTCCAGGCCGGCGGGATGAAGATCCGGCGCGACTCCTCGGGCGGGCTGGCCCCGGACGCGTCGCTGTTTGAGATCGTGGCCGACTACGAGCGGCGGAAGATCATCGAGGCGCTGGAGGTGTCGGGCTGGAGCCAGACCGACGCCGCCGAGGCGCTGCACATCCCGCTGTCGACGCTGAATCAGAAGATCAAGCGGCTGGAGATTCCGGTGCGGCGCAAGACGGAGCGCGGGGCCGGCGGGGCGTGACCATCCAAGACTTAAGGCAAACGCCTTAATCCCACCTAGTTTTCACACGCAGTACCCGCTTGGCGGAGAGAGAAGCCGCCGATGGTTATCCGGAATCACGAACATTTATGGGACCCGTGGAATCAGCTCTGACGATTACTGTATTGCTGCTTGGCCTGGGGACGCTAGCGTGGTACCTCGGGCGGGTCCAGACGGAAGTGCGGTGGGCGCGGCGGCGGGAGGCGGAGGCGGGGCGAACCGCGCGGCTTCGGGTGGAGCGGCAGGTGGCGGAGGAACGCATGCACGCCGCCACCGAAGCCGCCCGCCGCCAGGCGCTGGACGAGTTTCTGTCGCAACTGCACGCCGAGGAGCGGGCGTGGCTGAAGAAGCGGGAAACGGAGCGGGAGCGGCGGCGGTCGGTGGTGGTGGAGGAGCGGCTGTGCTTCCGCAACCTGCCGATATCGAACTGGAACCAGCAGGAGCTGACTTTCTACACCTCGTCGGCATCGCCGGAGGCGGTGAACGGCCTGTTGCCGGGGGCGGCTAAGGCGCTTTCCTGAGGATCGGGCGGATTCCGCTTAGTCATAAAGTTTCGGCGACGATAAGACGATATACCAGGGGGAAATTGTATGGACGCCCTCGTGTGGATGTTCTTGCCGCTGTTTGTGGCTGCCGGGTCGGCGCTGCTGGCGTTTTACATCATGCAGGCCCGGATGGAGGTCGCCGTCGCCAAGGAACGGGAAGCGTTGGCAGAGGCGCGGGCGGTCATCGCCACCCACGACCAGATCGTCGAACAGAAGGTCCTGGCCGCCGAGGAGTCGAGCAAGCGCCAGGCGCTGAACGACTTTCTGGCCGAGTTCCGGGTCGAGGAGCGGCACTATCTCCGGGAGAGCAAGTCTTTGTTTATGAATCGGAAATCGATGGTTTTGCAAGAAAGACTTTACTTCCGGAACATTCCCCTGTGCAACTGGGTCGAGCACGAAATGCCGGTGGAAGAAGGCGGCGACATCCAGCAATTGGCCAAGGCCTGCTCGATCTTCGCCACACGCGCGCTCGGTGGCGGGTTGAACGGGGTGGGGGCGGAGTCGAAGCTGCTGAGTTAGCTTCTACTTCGCCAACAGCAGAAGGCGCAATCCTACCAACAGCAGAAACCCACCATAGGCCCGCCGGACCGCGCCCGGGGGGAGCGAAATCACGATCTTGGCTCCGAAGTAGGCGCCGATCAGCAGGCCGACGCACAGCAGGGCGGCATAACGGATGTTGATGTTGCCGTTGCGGTAGTACTCCAGCACACCCAACACACCGGCGGGAGGCAGCATAGCGGCGAGGCTGGTGCCGAAGGCGTCCAACTGCTTCATTTTCAGAAGAAACAGAAGGGCCGGCACCATGATCAACCCGCCTCCGATGCCGAACATCCCTCCGAGCACGCCAGCCACCAGCCCGATTGCGAGAAGAGCGGAGTAGGTCGCCATTGCGTTAAGTCTAGCAAAAGGTCCGCGCCGCTCCGTAAACCTAATTCGGGCTTAACCGTCCTGCAAGTATGATGAGCGTGATGGCCGAACCGCTCGGAATCGAGGCCGCCGTGGCGGCGGCGCCCGTCGGCCGCATTGTGGACTTCGGAGGATGGGTGGAGGCGGAACAGCGCCGGGTGGCGTTGCTCTGCCATCACCTGTTGCAGGATTGGGACGAGGCCGCCAACGCCAGCCAGGATGCGTTTCTGAAGGCGTTTCTGGCGTGGCGGAAGAATGGCTTCGCCGGCGTGGACGACCCTGGCAAGTGGCTGACGCGGGTGGCGGTGAATACGTGCCTGGACCGGCTGCGTTCGCGCCGCTGGCAGTTCTGGCGGCGGAGGACGAAGTCGGAGGAAGAAGGCACGATCCTGGAGTTTCTGCGGGATCCGCGGCCCGATGTCGAGGCGCGGGTGCTGGCGGGGCAGATCGAGCGGAAACTGGCGCGGGCGCTGAACCGGCTGAGTCTGCGGCAGCGGGCGGTGTTCACCCTCAGGCATTTCGAGGACCGGAGCCTG
>CAYOTD010000698.1:0-3000 GCA_964406685.1 uncultured Solibacteraceae bacterium
CGAAACCGCCGGCCTTGGTGATCCAGAACGGTGTCGCCGCCGCCCGCGACAGGGGGACGCCCGGCACGACCTCGCGCAGCGGGTACAGAACCGGGTTGTCCAGCGCCTCCAGAATCCCGGCGGCGGTGTCGCCGCCGAAGACGGCCAGAGCGTCGAACGCTACCCGGCTGAGGACCGCCCGCACCAGCCTGCCCAGATGCCGTGCGCGTTCGACGCCTTCACTCTCGACCGAGCCGGTGTCGAGAATCGCCCACTCCGGAGATCCGAAGTCATCCGCGCGCACGAGAGGCCACCCCTGCTGTTCGCCATGGCGCACCTGGGCGAGGGCGGCGGAGTGGCGGCTGCCGTTGACCACCAGACAGGATCGCACCACCGGTGTCGCCGGCGGAGGCGTGCGCGGCGCCTCGATCTGCTCCGCGATGGCTTCGGCGAAGGCCGCGGGTCCCGCGGCCAGCCGCGTGCCCGGCTGGGCCAGCAGCGCTCGCGTGGCGGCGCGCAGGTCCTCGTCGCATTCCCCGTCAATCACCCGCACGTCAAGGCCGGCGACCAGCCGGGGCACGCAGCTCTCGCGGACCGGATTCAGCGCGTCGCGCGCGAACTCGGTTTCGCCTACCGGAACTCCGTCGACGTAGAGACAGCCGCCGCGCACCGTCCGGCCCATCCGGGGATAGGCCGGCGCATACACGATCGGGCCGCCGTAGACTCCCGTCACCGCCGCCAGTTCGCTGCCGATGTTGCCGCGGAGGGTCGAGTCGGTCTTTTTGTAGATCAGCCGCGGCCGGCGCGCAGGCGCGGTCTCCGCCAGCATTCGCACTCTCTGAAAGGCCTCGCTTGGGGAAAGGCGCCGCGTCCCGGCGTCGACAACCAGCACGGGTGTCCCGGCGTCCGGCCACGCCCCGGCCCCGACGGTCGCCGCAAGCCCGGCGCCCGAGAACTTCGCGCCGGTCTCAAGCGCCCCGGTCAGGTCGTCGGCTAGCGGGACTTTACTGCGAAGACGCGCGGCACACCGGTAAGCAATAGATCGTGGGGGAGTTCGGTGGAGGCGTCGCGTATTACCGACTTGGGGTACTACGCAGGGTGTTGAGGCCCAGCACATCAGCCAGGCTTTGCTGTGCCAGAGTCTGCTTGGAGAGAACCGTGGCCACCCGGTTGGGACCCTTGTCGCCCTGGGGCGGATAGAGAAGCGCGAACTGCTGGATCTGCTTCAACTCCTCGATCAACTGTTCCATTGACAGCCCGGGCCAGGCGGCTTCGGCCTTTCTGCGGACGTACTGCAGCAGCGAGATCCCCAGCATGCAGTAGAAGGCATGCACACGGATCTTGCTGTCGGTCCAGTGATGCATCGGACCCCATCCGAGCCAGTCGCCGTCCTTTAGCCCGCGAAACACACGCTCGATCTGCTGCTGTCCGGAGTAGCCCTCGACGACCTGCTCGGCCGTCCAATCCAGCCGGTTGGTCAACAGAGTGGTGCGGCCCAGGCGACGCGTCAGCAAGCGATCGAAGGCCGCGTTGTCGAAATCGAACGTCAGATGCCAACGGCCCTCACGAAGCTCCAGTTGATGCCGAATCAGCTCGGAGACAAAGGAGGCCGAGAGCCAGCGCGCGATCTTGTTGCGAATGCCGGCCTCGGTGAGCCGGCCCCCGGGCTTGGCCAGTTCGACCGACAACCGCCGCATGGACTGCAGCGCCTTGCTGAGGCTGGTCGTCAGGCTGTGCAACTGCTCGCCGGCGAAGGGCGCCGAATACTTCACCACGCACAGGTATTCCTTGCCGTGCACCACCAGGCGCTCGGCCGTGGCGCGGACGCCCGGCTGCGCGCTGCTCAGCTCCGCCAGTTGTTCGACCGGCCGTTCCCGCAACTCTTCCGGCGCCTGATTCCAGGGCAGCGCCGAGATCCAGCCCACCCCCGCCTGCTCCAGCTCGAGCGTGTTGGCCAGGGCCGCCGAGCCTTTGTCCAGCACCAGAGTCACCGTGTCCCGGCCGATCCCGTGGCGATCCAGCAGCGCCAGCGTGCGAGCCAGCGCGACGGGAAACTCCTCGGCGTCGGCGAGGTTGCCCGGGTAGACGTGATGGCACAGGCTCAGTCCGTTCTCTCCATCTAACACGTAGCTCAGACCGACCTGGCGGAGGTTGTGGCGGCCCTGCTTGTTGTGGCCGCGTTGTGCCAGTTCGTTGCGGGTGTTGGTGCTGGCCACGTAGGTGTAGAAGTTGGTCGTGTCGTAGGCCAGCAGGCGGCGGCTGGCCAGTTGCTTCTCTTTCCAAACCGCCAGCAGGCGGGACTGCGCCTGGTCGAGTTCGCTGTCCTGGGCGGCGCCGGTCTGGATCCGGTCAAAGCAATCCCAGAAGGCCTGCGAGTGGAAGCGTTCGGCCGGAAATCCCCATAGGGAATGCAAGATGGTCCGGCGGTACCAGTCGGGAACTTCGGTTTTCGGACCCGGCTGGCAGATGCGGTGGATGGCGGCCAGCAGCAGATAGTGCGCCGTGGAGGGGCCGGAACGGGGTTCGGGCCAGAGCGACTCCAGGGCGTCGAACACGCCGGTCTGCTGAGCGGCCAGCCACAAGGCGGCGGGCAGGCCGAAGTCGATGGAGGTGGCCGCCAGGGGAACCGGAGCGGTGCGGTCCTTGACCAGGGCGGCGAGTCGTTCGGCGGTTCCCAGATAGGTCTGCTGGACGATGCGGGGCTTGCCGTCGACGCGGGCGCTTTCGACGACATAGTAGTAGAGCTGGTTGGCTTTCTTCTTGTGGATGATGGAAGCCATATAGGGTAATACAACAATACAGCGAACACCCGCAAGTGTCAATACATGCCGGAACATTTTCATCCTTAAATGTTGTTAATAGGGTAATACGCAAGAAGACGCCGCGGCGCCGCCGCAAGAACTACGGATTCAACCGCTTACCGGTGGATCAGCTATGCGTCTGCCGATGCTCGCAGTAAAGTCCCGCTAGGTGCGCGAGCAGATCTTTGGCGGCTTCTCCGTTTTCGGTCGCGCCCTCGCG
>CAYOTD010000699.1:0-2991 GCA_964406685.1 uncultured Solibacteraceae bacterium
CCAGCCGTGAAAGACCACCTCGTCGAGCATCTTCCGGCGGATCTCGCCGGCGCGGCGCGTCCATTCTTCAGCCGACGAGACGCGCGGCAGGCTGGGGGCGCGCGCCATCAGGTACTGGCGAATCTCGGCCGCGACCACGTCGGGCGTGGTCAAAGGCGTCTCCAGAATACCCTGGATCTTGCCCGAGTGGACCTGCGCAAACACAGGCAGCGCGGCGGCCGCCATGGCGGCGATCGCAAGGGTTCGCATCTGGAACCTCCTCACTTGGCGTCGAGCGTCTGCTTCAACCACTCGACCAGCTTCTGCTTGTAGGCCTGGAAGGCCGGGTTCTTCTCCCACGGTCCGATTCCGTGGGGCGCGCCCTCCACCGTGAACAACTCGCAGCGGGCGCCCGCCTGCTTCATCTTGTCGCACATCTTGGGCGATTGCTCATAGGGCACCTGCTCGTCTTTGGTGCCGTGAATCAGCAGGTAGGGCGGCATACGGCGGTTGACATAGGTAATGGGCGAAGCCTCGCGCAGCCGGGCGAAGGCGGCTTCGTTCAGCTCCGTGACGCCGAAGAAGCTCTTCAATGGATCGGAGACCTGCTTGGCGGTGCGCGCGCGATATTCCATGTCGTGCGGCGCGTAAAAGGGCGCAACCGCCGCCAGGCCCAGCTTGCGGCCGTACCGCGCGCCGACGAGAGAGACCAGATGGCCGCCGGCCGATTCGCCCACCAGCGCGAGGCGCTTGGTGTCCACCTTGTATTCCTTCGCGTGGGCGCGCACCCAACGGAGGGCGGCGACGACATCGTCCACCGCCGCCGGGTAGGGATGCTTGGGGGCCAGCCGGTAGTTGATGGTGAACCAGGCGAAACCGGCGCGCGCCAGCGGTTCGAACAGCGGCGTCACGTAGGACTGCTTGTCGCCGCGGACCCACGAGCCGCCATGAACGATGACGACCGCCGGGAACGGCCCCGGGCCTTCGGGGACGTAGGCATCGAGCGTCAGGCTTTCCCCGCCCGCCTTGGCATACTCGATGTCGCTTTGGATCTTCAGCGCGGACCTGGCCGGCGGGGCGGGCGCGGGCGTGCCGGCCCGCGGCTTGCGCGGGATCATCTCCTCGCGGTTGGCGGCGTGGCACACGAAGACCGCCATCACGGCCGACGACTGCATCAGGTCGGCTGGCGGGATGGCGTCGTAAACGTCCATATTCGAATGGTGCGTGCGCGTGGAGTAAGTCAGCTCGTCCTGAATGAACTGGAAGCCCGGCAGGCCGACTTCATCAAACGCCAGGTGGTCGGTGCCGCCGGTGTTGCGGATGGTCACGGTGGTGGCGCCCAGGTCGTGGAGCGGCTTCAGCCAGGCCTCGAAGATGGGCCGCGCCATGTCGTTGCCTTGAAGATGAATGCCGCGGATGCGGCCGCCGCCGTTGTCGTAGTTGAAGTACGCCGCCAGCCGGGCGTGCGCCGGAGCGATCTGCATGGTGGCGCGGTCGGCGAAATGCTCCTTCACGTAGGCGCGCGAACCGAGGAAGCCCAACTCCTCGCCGGTCCACAGCCCCACACGCACGGTGCGGGCCAGGGGGAGCTTGAGCGTGCGCAGGATGCGCGCGGCTTCCATCGCCACCGCCACGCCGGCGGCGTTGTCCGTGGCGCCGGTGCCGCCGTGCCAGGTGTCGAAATGGCCGCCCAGCATGACCACCTCGTCCTTTTTCGACGAACCGGGAATCTCGGCGACGATGTTGAAACAGTCGAGCGAAGTCTCGTCGATGGCGACCCGGACGTCGAGCTCCAGCTTGACCGGGATCTTCTTGTCGACCAGGCGGTAGATGCGGTTATAGTGCTCGGTGGCCAGCGCGATTCCCGGCGGAGGGAGCGGGTCCTTCACTTCGCGCGATCCGCCGGACGTGGCGAAGACGGTGCCGTGGCTGCCGCGGATTCCCGGCGTGATTGTCGCCAGAACGCCCTCGTTGCGCAGGAACCCGGTCAAGCGGCGGCGGAACGCCATGGCTTCTGCCCGTGCGGGCGGGGACGGACGCGCGCCGGGATCGGGCGCCAGCAGCAGTTGCGAGAGATCGGCCTCAGTGCGTCGCCGGGCGTCGGGCTGAAGCGGCAGCGCAATCTCGCGCGGAGCGTCGGTCAGCACGATTCTGCCCTTGAGCGCGCCTTTGGATTTCTCCAGGTCGGCGTCGGTGCGCAGCAAGGCGATCACCGGCTCGCCGGTGATGGGACCGTTGGTGCCCTGGGTCCAGGCCAGCGGAAAACCGATCAGAGGAGCGTACTGCGGTTCGATCAGGTGCGCCGCGAAACGCTGGAGAACCCAGCCGCGGCCGATGTTCGCCACGGTTTCCTTGTGGATGTTCTCCAGACCATACTCCTTCATCCGGCCCATCGCCCATTCGGCCGCGCCACGGTAGGCGGGCGTGTTCGCCATGTGGGGACCGTGGACATCGGCCAGGTAGAACAGGTGATCCATGACCTTGGAGTTGTCGAACGCTTCGGACTTGATCCGGTGGATCGCCACCCGGTCGACCTTCTCCTGGGCCGGCGCGCTTACAGTAAGCAGGAGGAGCAGGACTGCACAGACGAGTTTCGCCTTCATAAGTAGACGAGGATAACAGGCGCTCGCGTGCACCCACAATCAGAGATTGCGGATTTCGATCTCCCGGTTATCGCCCCCCGCGTGGCGCAGCTCGATCTCGACGCGTTCGGCGGGCATCAGGCGGGGGAAGCGCTCGCCCCATTCCACCAGCACCACCGCGTCGCGGTCGAAGATCTCGTCCAGGCCGAGGCCGGCCACTTCGCGTTCCTCCTCCAGCCGGTACAGATCGATGTGGAAGACGCGTGGTGAGTATTCGTGAACCAGGGTGTAGGTGGGACTGGAGACTTGCTCGGGGGGCGCTGCGCCCAGGCCCTTCACGATACCTTTGGCAAGCGTGGTCTTGCCTGCACCCAGGTTGCCGATCAGCAGCACCACGCAACGCCGGCGCAGCTCGCGCGCGAGTTGCTCA
>CAYOTD010000700.1:0-1872 GCA_964406685.1 uncultured Solibacteraceae bacterium
TCCGTTCCGGCCCTTGAACTCTTCTTGTTCGCAACGGGAGAAAAAAAGCCGTCCGGAGCGCGTTTACGTGCGCTCCGGACGGCTTTTCATTTCAAACGGCGGCGCGGCGCGAACGCGCCGGGCGGGCCTTTATTGCCGCACAAACGCCGGGCGGGCGGCCTTGATGGGCGGACGCGCCTGCTCGGACAGAACCGGCGCCAGGCGGTATTCTTCGAGATGCAGCGCGTCGCAGGGGGCGAAGGTCACGGTTACGTCGGAAGCCAGCGCGATGCGCTCGATCGCATCACTGTATGACTTTTGGAAGTAGTCCACCAGATGCGGATGGGCGGTCACGCAGACATTGGCCGGGCGCTTGGGTCCCTGAAGCATGTCCAAAAGGTCATATTTGAGGTTTCGCCAGACCTGGTCTTCGGAGAGGATTTTCCCCGTCCCCGCGCAGTAGGGGCATTCGATGAAAATCTGGTGGCTGAGCGACTGGCGCACCCGCTTGCGCGTAAGTTGCAGGAGGCCGAATTCACCGATCCGCGTGAGCGCGATTTTCGAGCGGTCGCGCTTGAGATGCTTGCGCAGTTCCTCGATCACCAGGTTCTGGTTTTCGCGCGACGCCATGTCAATGAAGTCGCAAACGACGATGCCGCCGATATCGCGCAAGCGCAATTGCTGGGCGATCACCTCGCAGGCTTCGAGGTTGGTCTGGAGGATGGTTTTTTCCTGATCGCGCTTGCCCGTGAAGCGTCCGGTGTTGACGTCTATCGCGACGAGCGCCTCCATTTCGTCAATCACCACATAGCCGCCGCTTTTCAGCCACACGCGCCGTTTGAGCGCCTTCTGCATCTGCTTGTCCACCTGGTAGAGGCGCATCAGGTTCGTCGTCGAATTGCTCAGTTTCACGCGCTCGACGAGATGGGGCAGGAATTGCTCCAGGGCGGCGATGAGTTTCTTGTGCTCGGCGGGCGAGTCAATGTGAACTTCGTTCACATCTGACGAAAATACATCTCTGACCGCGCGAAAGATGATGTCCTGGTCATCATACACCAGCCCGGGCTTGCCGAGCGAGCGGTGGCGGCGGATGATCTGCTCCCACTGGTGGCGCAGATGCGTCACGTCGTCGCGGATGGCCGCCTCGGGCGCGTCCACCCCCGCCGTGCGGACGATATAACTCATGCCATCGGACCGGATGTCGTCGAGAATGCGTTTGAGGCGGTGGCGGGCCGCTCCGGAATCCACCTTGCGCGAAACGCCGCCCTCCTGGCTCGGGAAGGGAAGGAGCACGAGATAGCGTCCGGGCAGCGAGAGATTGGTGGTTACCCTCGGGGCCTTGTCGCCGATTTCATCCTTGATGACCTGGACAACGATCACGTCGCCGCGCGAGACGGGCGGTTCGCCCTGTTCGCCATACGGCCGCCGCGGGCGCCCCGTTCCGCGCGCCCCGCGCGGGCGCGGTTCCAGGTCTTCCTGGTGCAGGGCGAGGGATTCCGAGCGGATATCCTGGAAATGCAGGAACATGCGGCGTTCCAGGCCGACATCCACAAACGCCGCCCGCAGCCCGGGGACCACGTCTTCCACCGTTCCGCGATAGATATTCCCGACGATGGTGCGGTCTTCGGTTTTTTCGATGAAAAGTTCGGCCAGTTCTCCGTCTTCGAGGAATGCGATGCGCAATTCGCGCTCTTCGCAATTAATCAGGACTTTTTTCTCCATAGAACACTTTCCCTGAAACTTGAGCAAGATGCGCGGGTTTCAGCGGCTCCTCCGGGGAGTCTCCGAACACAAGCCATTTCGCCGTCCATCGCCCGCGGGCGCGGAAGTCGAATCTGTTCGAGGGAATCATGCGAAAGAAATGCCACTGGGGAACAAATCGTCCCAAAATCC
>CAYOTD010000700.1:1882-2990 GCA_964406685.1 uncultured Solibacteraceae bacterium
AACTGCAAATCCGTTTGGCTGCGGCGGGAATCTTCCAAGGAAAGCCATCCGCCGAATGCGCCACCGCGCCCACTGCGCCTCTGTTCCCCCGTCCCCGTCCGCCGGAATCCGAGGCGCCCGGCCACGGCGCGTCAAACACGCCGCAGACAGCCCTATCCAATGCTTTGCCTTCGCGCAATGCAAAAATCGCGATCCTTGCAAATTCCGTCCTCCATCGCCCTTCTCTGGAAATCGAACGCATCCGCTTTCCGGCTTCAGGCGCGCGCCCGCCGGGAATCTGGTTGCCCGGGAAGGATTTGGCGGCTAGGTTCAATCCGGGCAAGGGCGCGCGGAGCGCGAACGCCTGGACAGCCGTGTGAATCCACTGGTCAGGACATCCTTAAATTTGCGCCTTGCGCCAACCCGGGCGGGGGGTGAACTTTTTTCCTCTTTCGCGGGTCTGGCGTTGACGTCTCGCGCGGTCCAAGCGATACTTCAGAGGTTGAGATTCGCACAGGAAGGCCCCATGCGGCGGATCAGGGGGCGCCGCCGGGCGCTGAACAAAACAAACGACACCAATTGATCGCCGGGAGATCAGGTCTGATGCCGACGGCCATGGAACGCCAGCTGGGAGAAATGCTGGTCAAAGACAAAGTGATTTCGCAGGCGGATCTCGAACTCGCGCTTCGCCGCCAGGAAGAGGCGAAGGCGAGCCTGGGCCGTGTGCTGATTGAGATGGGCCTGACCTCCGAATGGGAGATGGCCGCCGCTCTCGGGAAACAACTCAACGTCCCCTTCATCACCCTCAGCCACTACGAGATTGACCAGCAGGTTCTCGAATCCATTCCCGAGGACCTGGTGAAGAAGTATAAAATTGTCCCGGTGGATAAAACCGGCGACACGCTGACCATCGCGCTCGCCGACCCCTCGAATATCTATCTGCTCGATGAACTTCGCATCCTGACCCGCTGCCAGATCATCCCCGTGATTTCCTTCGAGTCGGATATTGAAGAGGCGATCGCGCGCTATTATGGCGCCGCGGATTCCTCGCGTCTCGACGAAATGCTCAAGGAAATCACGGATACAGACATCCAGGCCGCTCACGCGCAGGAATCGAGCGAGAGCATTT
>CAYOTD010000701.1:0-2986 GCA_964406685.1 uncultured Solibacteraceae bacterium
TCGGCGTGCGCCGCGCCGTGGGCGCCACGCAAGCGGACATCCGGCGGCAGTTTCTGACCGAAAGCGTGATGCAGTGCCTGGTGGGAGGGGTGATCGGCATCGGCGCCGGGTTCCTGTGCGCGCTGGCGCTGCGCACCTTCACCGAGTTCCCGGCGGCGGTCGAGACGTGGGTGGCGCTGCTGGGCGTGGCGCTGAGCTCGATCATCGGCCTGTTCTTCGGGATCTATCCGGCGGTGCGGGCGGCGCGGCTGGACCCGGTGACGGCGCTGAGGAGCGAGTGAGGGATGACGCGCACCGAGTTCCGCGAGAACCTGGCGGTGGCCCTCGACACGCTGCGCACGCACAAGGTGCGCAGCACGCTGACCGTGCTGGGCATCGTCATCGGGGTGACCAGCGTGATCTCGGTGGCGGCCATCATCCAGGGGCTGAACCGGATGATCATGGAGCGGGTGGAGTCGCTCGGCTCGCGCACGTTTTTCCTGTCGCGCCTTCCGGCGGCGCAGTTCGGCCGGATGCCGGAGAAGATCCGGCGGCGGAAGTTCATGCGCGTAACCGACGCCCAGTATCTGCGCGAGGCCGTTCCGGCGCTGGACTACGTCACCAGCTTTCAGAACCGGCCCAGCTTCGGAGAGCGGTCGTTCAGCCCCAACGAGGTCCGTTATGGGAGCGAGCGGGTGGAACGGGTGTTGATCCGGGGGGTCGAACCGGAGTACGCCGACGCCATCCCGCTGTTCAGCGTGGCGCAGGGACGATTCGTGACGCGCTACGACGTCGAGCATGCCACACCGGTGGTGGTGATCGGCGACGCCATCGCGAAGTCGCTGTTCCCGCAGTCCGACCCGATCGGAAAGACGATTCGCGTCAACGGCCGGTTGTACGAGGTGATCGGCACGTTCGAACAGGATCCGGGGATGTTCGGGGGGGCGGGGGTGGATCAGTTCGTGGTGATGCCGCTGACCAGTTTCCACAAGGCCTTCCCCGAGATCCGCGACGTGTACCTGGTCTTCTCGATCGGGCGGGAGGCCAACATCGAGCAGGCAAAGAACGACGTGATCGAAGCCATGCGGCGGCTGCGGCGGGTGCGGCGCAACGAAGAGAACGATTTCGAGCTGATCTCGCCGGATTTCTTGAGCAACCTGTGGAACCAGTTGACCGGCGCGCTAGTAATCCTGACCGGAGTGATCAGCTCGATCGGGCTGCTGGTGGGAGGGATCGGGGTGATGAACATCATGCTGATCTCGGTGACGGAGCGCACCAGCGAGATCGGAGTGCGAAAGGCGATCGGGGCACGGCGCTCCGACATTCGGGCGCAGTTTCTGATGGAGGCGATCGTGCTGACCGGAGTGGGCGGCGTCCTCGGGATATTGGCCGGAGCGGCGATCGCGTTTGGCGTGCGGACCCTGGTTCCCTCGGTTCCGGCGACGCTGTCGTACCTGTGGATCGGGCTGGGGGTGGCGATTTCGGTCGGGGTCGGGCTGTTCTTCGGCTACTACCCGGCGAACCGCGCCGCCAACCTAGATCCGATTGTGTGCTTACGATATGAGTAGGGACTATGAGCCGGAGACGATTCGAGTGGAAGCTGAAGAACCGCACCGTTCAACTGGGCGAACGCACGTTGCTTGTCGCCATTCTGAACGTGACTCCGGATTCGTTTTCCGACGGGGGCAAGTACGTCGAACCTGACCGCGCTTTCGCCCGCGCCGTCGAACTGGAGGAGATGGGCGCCGACATCATCGATATCGGCGCGGAATCCACGCGGCCGAATTCGCAGCGGGTGTCCGAAGCGGAGGAGCTGCGCCGGCTGGTTCCGGTGCTGAAGCGGCTGCGGGACCGGCTGTCGGTTCCGATCTCGGTGGATACGTACAAGTCGGGCGTGGCCGAGAAGGCGCTGGAGCTGGGGGCGGAGATCATCAACGATCCGAGCGCGTTCACCTTCGACCCGCAGTTGGCCAAGGTGGTGGCGCAGCACGACGCCGGACTGGTGCTGAATCACATGCGCGGGACGCCGGACACGTGGGCCAAGCTGCCGCCGATGCGCGACGTGATGGGGACGATCCTGAAGGACCTGGAGACGTGCATCCACCGGGCGACG
The DNA here is from genome assembly GCA_964406685.1 of uncultured Solibacteraceae bacterium. Lineage (GTDB taxonomy): Bacteria > Acidobacteriota > Terriglobia > Bryobacterales > Bryobacteraceae > JACQZT01. The sequence continues at coordinate 2,093 of CAYOTD010000701.1, forward strand.
CGCGCCGGGGTGGACCGGGCGCGGATCGTGATCGACCCGGGGCTGGGGTTCGGCAAACGCAAGGAGCAGAACACCGAGATTCTGGCCTGGCTGGGCGAGCTGGCGCGGCTGGAGGCGCCGGTGATGGTGGGGCCGTCGCGCAAGTCCTTCCTGGCGCAGCAGAGCGAGCAGGAGACCGAATTCGCCACGGCGGCGGCGGTGACGGCGGCGATTCTGGGCGGGGCGCACATGGTGCGCGTGCACGACGTCAAGGCGATGCAGGCGGCGGCGCAGGTGGCCGACGCGGTGCTGCGGGCTGGGGCGGACTAAGACTACACTCGCTGGCAGTGGGGGCAGTAGTGGGTGCCGCGCTGGGCCAGTTCGATGCGGCGGATGGGCGCGCCGCAAACTGGACAGGGAAGGCCCTTGCGGCCGTAGACGCAATGCTCCTCCTGGAAGGTCCCCGCACGGCCCTCGGCGTCCACGTAGTCCGATACCGACGAGCCGCCGCGGGCGATGGCCTCGTTCAGCACCTCGACGATGGCGGCGTGCAGGCGATGGGCGCGGGCGCGGCCGAGGCGGCCGGCGGGAGCGCGCGGGTGGATGCGCGCGCGGAACAGCGATTCGTCGGCGTAGATGTTGCCCACGCCGGCGAGAAAACTCTGGTTAAGCAGCAGGGGCTTGATGGCGGTGCGGCGGCCGGCGAGGCGGAGGTGGAAGCCGGCCGGGGCGATGTCGAACGGCTCGGGCCCCAGGCGTTCGGCGCGCTGGGCGCCCCACTGGATGCGGCCGAACTGGCGCGGATCGTCGAAGGCCAGCGAACCGCGGTCGAAGCGAAACCAGGCGCGGGTGTAGGGCCCGGGACGGGCGCCGAAGCGCATCGAGCCGGTCATGCCGAGATGGATGTCGAGCAGG
>CAYOTD010000702.1:0-2984 GCA_964406685.1 uncultured Solibacteraceae bacterium
GGACGTGGTCAACGCCGCCAGCTTCGTCAGTTCGACCACGCCGCAGATCGCTCCCGGCGAGATCATTTCGATCTTCGGGTCCGGGATGGGACCCACGGCGGTCATCCAGGCCACGCCCACCGGCGGCGTCTACCCGACCACGCTCGGTTCGCCGGCGGCGATGGTGGAATTCGAGCTCACAACGGGGGTCTGGATGGCGGCTCCGATCATCTTCGCCCAGGCCAACCAGATCAACGCCGTGGCGCCGTTTGCCCTGCCCGCCACCACGGGACTGCGGCTGCGGGTCACCTACAACAGCCTCACCTCGACGCCGGTGACCTTCAACGGCGTGTCAGCCAACCCGGGTCTGTTCACCATCGATTCTTCCGGGCGCGGGCAGGCCGCGGCGCTCAACTACGATTCCGCGACCTCGACCTACTCGCTCAACTCCAGCTCCAACTCCGCCGCCAAGGGAGGCACCATCGTGTTCTTCGGAACCGGAGGCGGCGTCACCAGCCCCTTGCCCTCCGGCGATGGAGCGGTCGTGCCCACCACCGGCCCGGTGCCCACGATTGCGGGAACCGTTTCCATCACCATCGGCGGGGAGGCCGCGACGGTGCAATCGGCCACCGCCGTGCCCGGCTCCATCGCGGGGCTGATGCAGTTGAATGTGACCGTACCGGCTACGCTTAAAGCGGCCAAGGACCATTCCGTCGTGGTGACCATTGGAGGACAGTCCTCCAGCGCCTACGCGACTATCTCGGTGAAGTAGGTTTCTACTTCTCGGCCAGCCAGGCCAGAAACAGTCCGTCCGGTTCGACATCCTCCCAATAGGAGATGAACCGGCTGGAGACCTGCCGGCAGTGGCGGCCCAGGAGCCGCTCGAGCTCTTCGCGGCGGAACCAGCGTTCCCACTCCGGGGTCTTCAACCGGCCCCAGTGCTCGGCGTTCTTGTCGATGATGGCGATCCGCCCGCCGGGCTTGACCACGCGGCAAAGCTCGGCCACGGCGGCGTCGACATCGACGGCGTGCTCCAGCGATTCGGTGGCGTAGGCGCCGTCGAAGGCCGCGGCGGCGAAGGGCAGCGCGGTCATCGAGCCTCCCACCGGCGTCACGCCCTGAGGGACGAAGCGCAGCATGGCCTCGGCCAGGTCGAGCGCCACCACGCGGGCGGCGGGGTGGCGTTCTTTCACGATGCGGGCGAAGCGGCCCTTGCCGCAGCCGGCGTCCAGCACGCTCTTCCCGGCCAACTCTCCCAGGTGTTCCAGGATCAGCTTGACGTGATAGATGCGGGGATCGATGGAGGAGGGGAAATGCTGCTCGTCCGCGGCGGCCTGTTCAAACGAACCGCGGATCCGCTTTCGCAGATCCGCGGTCAGTTCGAGTTGTCCCGGCCGCCGGAACAGACGCGCGAGCAGGCTCACGGTCAGGCCTTGGTGAGGAAGATGGGCAGCCCGCACTTGCCGGTGAACTTCGGCCGGTAGCGCTCGGTGCAGTACATCGCCTCGATATCGACCTTGCGGGGCCCGAGTTTCGGATCGGGGATCTCGGACAGCGCGAAGCGGCCCTCGACGATCGCCGTCATGAAGCCGCTCTTGCCCGCGGCCAGGGCGTCCAGCGCCATGTTGCCGAAGGTGGTGGCCACCATCTTGTCGACGAAGTCCGGCTCGCCGCCGCGCAGGTCGTAGGTCAGGTCGCTGATGACGGTTTCCTGCTTGGACTTCTTCTTGAGCTCCTCGCTGAACGCCTCGCCCACGCTCATCTTCTTGCGGTGGCCGAAGGCGTCGGGCTCGCCGTATTCCTGCACGACGTAGCCTTCCCACGCCGCGCCCTCGCTCAGGATGAGCATCGAGTAGTTGCTGGGGTTTTTCTTCTTGTCGGAGAGCAGCAGCTCGATCATCCGGTCCAGGTTGAAAGCGTACTCCGGAATGCCGCAGCGGACGTCGGTGACGTAGGCGGTGTACAGGGAGGTGTAGCCGGCGTCGCGGCCGAAGACGCGGAACACGCCGATGCGCTCGTGCGAGCCCACGGTGGAGCGCTGCCGGTTGATGGCCGAAGTCGACCGCGAGATGGCGGTGGAGAACCCGATGCAGTACTCCGTGTTGCGCACATCGTTGTCCATCGTCTTGGGAATGGCGATGACCTTGACGCCTTCCTTGTGCAGCCGCTCGGCGTAGCTGAGCGTGTCGTCGCCGCCGATGGCGATCAGGTACTCGATGCCCAGCTTCTCCAGGTTCTGGAGAACCGACCTGGTGATGTCGAAGACGGTGGAAGTGATGCCCTTCTTGGTGAACTCGCTCTTGGGATAATCGCCGGCGTTCAGGAAGGAGGGGACCTTCTTCATCTTGGCCGGGTTGGTGCGGCTGGAATGCAGGAAGGTGCCGCCGGTGCGGTCGATGGTGCGCGTGTTCACGCGGTCCAGCGGCAGCACGTAGGTGGCCTTGCTCTCGGGATCGGCCAGGTTCAGGTTGGCGAGACCCTCCCATCCTTTGCGGATGCCGGTGACCTGGAAGCCGAGGTCGCTGCCGCCGTAGACGACGCTCTTAATCACGGAATTCAGGCCCGGCACGTCGCCGCCGCCCGTCAAGATGCCAATGCGCTTTGCCATGAAAACTCCTGGGGAAATGGGGATTCAAGGGTATTATATCGCCTCCCGGTGCGGTCAGGCCTCCAGTCCGTCTACGTGAACCTCGACCGGAATGCCCTGGCGGATGCTGGCGGTGACGGTGCAGAACTCCTCGAACAGCCCCAGGCACTCTTTCGCCTTGGCCCGGGAGGAGTCGTCGAACTCGGGACGGAGGCGCACCTGGAACCCGGTGACGCGCAGCCGCTTGTTCTGGTTGCGGCCGATGGTGACCTTCACCTCGCCGTGAATCGCCCCGGCGGCGCCGCCTTTTCGGGTGACACAGAACAGCAGGCTCGCGGCCAGGCAGTTGCCCACCGCGGCGGCGAGGATGCGCGTCGCATTGGGCGCGGTCTGCGCCCAGATCGGAGGATCGGGCGGC
>CAYOTD010000703.1:0-2982 GCA_964406685.1 uncultured Solibacteraceae bacterium
GGCGGGGTTACCGCCGCCGCCCTGGACCCTCGTGAGCGGGATCTGCTGTTGCGCTCGATGAGGGTGATGGACGGTTGCTTCGACCAGCGCGCGGCCCTCATCCGGCCTCTATCCCGGATCGTCACCCGTGAAGGCGACCTGTCGCGGCTGCACCTGGTTCGCGAGACAAGCTGGTACGCCGCGGGTCTGCTGCTTCGCAGCCGGCCCGGCGACCGGGAGCACGCCATCCGCGCCATCGAGGCCGTCCTCGAACAGCAGATGGACGAGCCCGGACAGCCCTGGCACGGCACCTTCTACCGCTACGCTGAGGAACCACGGCCGCCCTCGGCGGCACACCGCTGGACCGATTACGACCCGAACTGGCGGGAGTTCATCGGTACCACGTTCCAGCTCATCCTTCTCAACTTCGCCGACCGCGTGCCCGCCGACCTCGCCCGGCGCATGGAGCAATCCATCCGCCTGGCCGTCGAGGGAGAGATCCAGGAAGACCGGCTGAAGCCGGCCTACACGAACATTGCCCTGCTCTTTGGGGTCCTGATCGGGTTCGCGGGCGAGCGCTTTCACCGGCCGGAGTGGACCCGCCGGGCCGATGAATGGACTGATGCGGTCTATCGCGATTTCAACCAGTACGGCGCTTTCGCCGAGTTCAACTCGCCCACGTATTACGGAACGGACCTGTTTGGCCTGGCGATGTGGCGCGTGCATGGGACCACGCCGCGAATGCGGGAGGCCGGCGGCGCGATGGAAGCCGCGCTGTGGCGCAGCACTGCGGCGTTCTACCATGCGGGGCTGAAAAATATCTGCGGCCCCTTCGACCGTTCCTACGGAATGGACATGCGGCGGTACGCGAGCCTGGCCGGGCTGTGGCTGCTCTCCGTGATGGATCCCGGCGAGGCGCCCTTCCCGCCGGTCGGGTACGGAGTGGATCACGGCAGCGACATCGCCTACGCTCCCTGCTTTCTGCTCGTCCCCACGCGGATTCCCGACGACGCGATGAAGCACTTCCGCGCGTTTCAGGGCGAACGCCTGGTGAGGCAGCAGATCACCTCCCGGCGCATCGCCACCGCGTGGCTCGGCAAAGATTACATGCTCGGGGGCGAGTTCACGGCCAAGACCAGGGACGCCTCCTCGGGCAGCCAGTTCCATCCGGCTACCGTGCACTGGAGACTACCCGACGGCGGGGTGGGATGGATCCGCATGGTGAACGCTCCCCGGGTCGACGCCACTGCGGCCCGTGATACTCTGAGCATCTCCGCCGTGGGAGACGCGACTTTCCGAATCCTGGCGCCTGGTGCCGGGGCCAAAAGCGTCCAGCGCGACCAGTGGCGGCTCCCCGGCCTGACCGTGCAGGTGGCCACCGACGCCACTGGCGCGTCGGCGGAGGCGAGGGAGGGCTTCCTCGAGATCGTCTATCGAGACGCAACCCGCTTCACACTCAGAGTGCAACCCGCGCCCTAGGGCGCCACCGAAAGGAACGCGCACGTGTCCCACACACGACCCGCCCCCCTGCTCTGGGTCATGTTTCTGGCGTTTTTCACCTTCGGGTTGATGGGCGTTCTGGCCGCGCTCACTCCCGAGGTCATCGCTGAATTCCACCTCACCCGGTTCGCGGCCGGCTTTCTCGGTTCGTCCCTGTTCCTGGCTCTGGCGGTGTTCGCGCCGCCCAGCGGTTTCCTGTCGGACCGGATCGGCGCCCGCCGGACGATCCTCGCCGGGGTGTTCCTGATGACGGGCGGCTGCCTGCTGGTGGCGCAGTCCCGCACCTATCCGGTGGCCCTGGCGGGCGTTTTCGTTTTCGGGATCGGCACCACCATGATGCAGACAGCCGGCGCCCCGCTGGTGCGCGAGCTGGACGAGCCGCGCCATTACCACCGCAACCTGACCGTCACCATCGGCTGCTGCACTCTGGGCGCCTTCCTGTCCATCTTTCTGCTGACCTATATCCGGGGGACCGGGCGAACGTGGCAGAGCCTCTACCTGGTGTTTGCGGGAGTGTGCGCTGTGTTACTGTTGTCCCTAAGCGTTTCGCGATTCCCGCCACGAACGGGCGAAACGGAAGCGGCGCGGCTGAGCGAGACCTGCCGGCTCCTCAGGAACCCGCTCCTGCTGGCCTATATCGTCGGGAACTATGCCTATAACGCCGCCGAAGTGGGCGCCTACTTCTGGATTCCCAAGTTCTTCGAAGATGTGCACGGGTTGCGGGCGGCTGCCAACACCCACACGGCGGGCTTTCTGGAAAGCGTGTTCCCGACGGTACCGGCGCTGGTGTACGCGCTGTTCATCGGAATGCAGAGCCTGGGACGCCTGACCAGCGGCGCCGTGCTCGGCCGCTTCGGAAGCCGCCGGGTGATGCAGGTCTATTCGGTGATGGCGCTGATCAGCCTGGTCGTCGCGGCTCTCGGCAGTACCACCCTGGCGAGCGCCGCCGGATTCGTGTGCTACGGACTGTTCACCTCGGTCCTGTATCCGTTGCTCTTCAGCGGCACCATCAACAGCTTTCCCTCCAGTCACGGCACGATCTCGGGTCTGCTGGGGACCTCCTACATCGCGGGCTTCACCGTCACGCCGCTGGAGGGCTGGATTGGCGATCACGCCGGGATGCGGATGGCCCTGGCGATTCCCATCGTGTGTATGGCGTACGTGATCGGTCTGGCCATGCTGGGCCGCGCAAAATACGAGTAGCGGATGAATACCATGAGCGCAACAACTGTCAGGAGTCAACCCGGTTTCGAGGCGAGGCTCGCCGCCCTGCGCGCGCGGCGGCAGAGGGAGACGGTCGAGAAGCAGCGCCTTCGCGGGGCGATGGACTTCGACGATCACGCCATCGTGCTTCCACCGGAAGAAACACGGCAGAAGGTGGTAACCATGAGCGGGTCGGGCGTGCCCATCACCGATATCATTATGACCACCTTCCAGCCCGTGCCAAACCATCCTTCCGGCGGTTTCTTCGGGCCGCGGTCGGTGGGCGAGAACTTCCGGCGG
>CAYOTD010000704.1:0-416 GCA_964406685.1 uncultured Solibacteraceae bacterium
TTCTGCACCGCGATCCCGGCCGGAGCCACCCGCACGCCGAACACCTCGGTGACTTCGCTCGCCGGCCGCTGCTCGATCGGAATCCCGTCGCCGGAGGCCAGCGCCAGGTCGAGGGTCGACACCGGCGCGGCCACGTAGAAGGGCACGTTGTTTTCCTTCGCCAGCACTCCCAGCGGGTAAGTGCCGATCTTATTGGCCACGTCGCCGTTGGCGGCGATCCTATCCGCGCCCACCACCACGCAGCCGATCCGTCCGGAGCGCAGGAAGTGGCCCGCCATGTTGTCGGTGATCAGCGTCGTGGGGATCTCGTCTTCCCGCAACTCCCACGCCGTCAGCCGCGCCCCTTGCAGAAACGGCCGCGTCTCGTCGGCGAACACGTCGATGTTTTTGCCCTGCGCCACCGCCGCCCGGATCAC
>CAYOTD010000704.1:426-2982 GCA_964406685.1 uncultured Solibacteraceae bacterium
GGCCGTGCCGAAGCCTCCCGTCGCAATAGCCCCGGCATTGCAGTGCGTCAGCACGGTCTTCCCGTCCGGGATCAGCGGCGCGCCGTGGCCGCCGATGGCCAGGTTGATGGCGATGTCCTCGCGGTAGATCCTGTCGGCCTCCTCCACCATCCGCGCCCGGATCTCTTGGACCGGCCTTCCCCGCAATCCGGCATAGAGCTTCTTCATCCGCTCGATCGCCCAGAACAGGTTCACCGCCGTGGGCCGCGTCGCGGCGAGGGTGGCCGCGATCTCGTCCACCTGCGCGTCCAGGTCCGCCGGGTCCGCGCGGAGCACGCCCAGCGCCATGCCCATCGCGGCCGCCACGCCGATGGCCGGCGCGCCCCGGATGACCATCGAGCGGATCGCCGCGGCCACCTCGCGGTAGTCCTTGCAGGTCACGTAGACCGTCTCCCGCGGCAGGCGGGTCTGGTCGATCATGACCACGCCGTCTTCGGTCCACTGAATGGTCTCTACCATCGCGTCGGAGTATCCTTCCCTTGAAGCACGTACGCGGAGAAGAACGTCAGGTTGTAGCCGGCGTGCATCAGCGCCGCCGCCAGCGTCGATCCCGACCGCAGCCGCATCCACCCGAAGGCGCAACTGGCAAGCGTGATCAGCAGCACGTGGCGCCACGACCAGGAGTATTGCGGGCCGTGCAGGATGGCGAAGGGCAGCGCCGAAATCACCACGCCCGCCGCCGGCCCCAGCGACCGCGCCACCAGCGGCAGCAGGAAACCGCGGAACGCCAGCTCCTCGCACATCGGGCCCAGGGTCACCGCGAACACTCCCACCAGGGCGATGGAAGCCGGATCGCTCAACAGTTCCTTGATCGGCATCTCGATCTCGGGCGTGCGCAGCGCCACGCCCATTGCGCCCACCGTCAGCGCCACCACCGGCCCGCAAACCAGGCTCGGCCACAGGGCCCGTCCCGGCGCCACCCAGCCCAGCGACCGCCAGAACGGCCGGTCGTAGCGCAGCTTCAGCAGGCCGTACAGCGACAGGAACCAGAAGGTGTAGCCCAGGAACTGGCCGGCCAGCACCGGCGCCGCTTTGCCCTCCGGCCGGTATCCCGTCACCAGAAACACGCCCTGCACCAGCAGGAACGCCACCCCGAGCGAGGGCACGGCCAGCGCGGTGAACAGGGCCAGGTCCTTGTAGTCCCAGAACGGCACGCGTTCCACCGGGGCTGGCGGAGGCGCCTGGGCGGGTTCGCTCATTGGCCGGCCTCGATCAGCGCCGCCGCCAGCAGCGGGATCAGGATCTCGTGATGGCCCGTGATCGCGTAGCCGCGGCCGCCGGCGTGGGCGTGCGGCCGCTCGACCACATTGACCCGCGGCCGGTAGTGCTGGAGGAAATCGAGATTCGCGGTGGTGAACTCGCGCACCGGGTGTCCCAGGTTGCGCACCGCCGACAAAGCCTTCAGAAACACCTCCGGCAGCAGCACGGCCGACCCTACATTCAAGTAGACGCCGCCTCCGTCCATCTCGCGCACCAGGGCCGCGAACAGGCGGAAGTCGTGGTGGGTGGCGCGGCCGAGCGCGGCCGCATCCACCGCCGGATGGGTGTGCGGCGTGTCGGTTCCCACGGCCACGTGCACGGTCACCGGAATCGCGCGCCGCCAGGCCTGAAGCAACAGGCTGGCCGCGCCGAACTCCGCGCTCGCGATCCTCTCCAGGCGGCGGCCCAACGCCTCGCCCATGCCGACGGATTCCTCCGCTTCGGCGATGGCGCGGTTCATCTCCCGGCCGGTCTCTTCGGCCGCGCCGAACCGGCCGTCGGGCAGCACCGCCTCGACGTCCTCGCTGGTGTGACCGGCCAGCGCGATCTCGAAATCGTGGATCGCCGCCGCGCCGTTCATCATCAGCGCGGTGAGGTAGCCGCGGTCCATCAGGTCGATCAGCACCGGCGCCAGGCCGCACTTGACCACGTGCCCGCCGATGCCCCAGATCACCGGCTTCGCCGCCGCGTGCGCCGCCCGGATCGCCTGCACCACGCCGCGCAGCGACTCGGCCGCCAGGATGCGCGGCAGCGATTCCAGCCATCCCGCCACGCCCGCGCCGGGCCGGTAGGGCGCCGCGAAGTCCGCCACGCGCACCTTGCCGCCGCGCTCAGCCAGCGGCACCGTGCGCAGCGCGCCGAAATCAACGGGCTTGGTTCGATAGACGCTCATGGAAGCACCTTGGCCAGGGCTTGCCCGGTATAGCTCTTCCGGTTCCGGGCCACCTGTTCGGGAGTCCCGGCCGCGACAATGTGGCCCCCCCGTTCTCCTCCCTCCGGCCCAAGGTCGATGATCCAGTCAGCCGACTTCACCACGTCGAGCTGATGCTCGATCACCACCACAGTATTACCCAGGTCGACCAGCCGTTGCAGCACGGCGAGCAGTTTTTTCACATCGTCGAAGTGCAGCCCCGTGGTCGGCTCGTCCAGGATGTAAAGCGTTCGCCCCGTTTGCCGGCGGCTCAGCTCGCGCGCCAGCTTGATGCGCTGCGCCTCTCCGCCCGACAGCGTGGTGGAGGATTGGCCCAGGTGGACATA
>CAYOTD010000705.1:0-2750 GCA_964406685.1 uncultured Solibacteraceae bacterium
GGGCAGCAAGGGCACCAGCGGGACACGGAACGAGCGCGGGCGGTCCGGCTGCTTCCGGCGCAGCACGATCACTCCGGCCGAGACGATCATGAAGGCGAACAGCGTGCCGATGTTGGAAAGGTCGGCGAAGGTCCCGATGTCCCAGACGCCGGCGGGGATTCCGACCGCCAGCCCGGCCACCCAGGTCGAGATGTGGGGGGTTTTGTGGACCGCGTGGACGCGGGAGAAGACCTTGGGGAGCAGGCCGTCGCGGGACATGGCGAACCAGACGCGCGCCTGCCCGTACTGGAAGACCAGCAGCGAGCTCAGCATGCCCACTACCGCGCCCGCGCCCACCCAGCGGCGGATGTTGTCGAAGCCCAACTCGCGCAGGGAGTTGACCACCGGGGCGGCGTTGGCGAGAGTGTGCCAGTCGGCGATGCCGGTCAGCACCACGGCCACCGCGACGTAGAGCACGGTGCAGATTATGAGAGTGGCGATGATGCCGATGGGGAGATCGCGCTGCGGGCGGCGGCACTCCTCGGCCGCGGTGGAGACGGAGTCGAAGCCGATGTAGGTGAAGAAGACGATGGCCGCGCCGGTGAGGGCTCCCGAGAAGCCGTTGGGCAGGAAGGGATGCCAGTGGGAGGGCTGGACGGCGCGGGCGGCGCCGAAGACGAAGATCAGGATGACGAGGATCTTGACCGCCACCATCGCGTTGTTGGCGCCGGCGCTTTCCTTGACCCCGCGCACCAGGATCCAGGTGAGCAGCAGGAGCACGACGAGGGCGGGGACGTTGAAGACGGCGCCGGAGAGGGTTCCGCCCTGGATCATGGGCTCGGTCCAGGCGCGCGGCAGATCGATGCCGGTAAAGCTGTGCACCAGGTCCTTGAGATAGGCGGAGAAGCCCACCGCCACGGCCATGTTGGAGACGGCGTATTCCAGGATGAGATCCCAGCCCAGAATCCAGGCGAAGATCTCGCCCAGGGTGGCGTAGGCAAAGGTATAGGCGCTGCCCGAGATGGGGATCATCGAAGCCAGCTCGGCATAGCAGAGCGCGGCGAATCCGCAGGCCACGGCGGCGAGCAGAAACGACAGCGCGACACCGGGGCCGGCGCCCGGGCGGCCGATGCTGGAGACGGCGTTGGGGCCGTGGATCAGCAGGTCGAGGACGGGGGCGTGCATGACGGAGCGGTAGCTGAGCGTCTCGCCGGCCGCCGCCGTCCCGACCAGGGTGAAGATGCCGGAACCGATGACCGCGCCGATGCCCAGGCCGATGAGGCTCCAGACCCCGAGGGTCTTTTTCAGACGCCGGGCGGGGTCCTGGGAAGCCGCAATGAGCGCGTCAATGCTCTTGGTGCGGAAGAGCTGGTTCATAAAGCAAGCGGAAGCTTGCCGTGTTAGCGTTTGCGCTGGCCCTTAACCATCTTCTTTACTTTGCGTTTTGCCGAACCGCGCGCCACGCCGGCTTCGCGTTTGGCTTTGGGCGGGGCCGCCTTGCGCGCCGCGCGCTTCTTCTGCTTGCGTTCCTTCTTGTCGGTGATGTTGGTGGTATTCATTCGTCTATTCGTATCCCTGCGTATTTCGCAACCAGCTTCTTCAGGCCGTGGCCGGGGAAGCTGACGGTGATCTTGGCGTCGTCGCCTTCCCCTTCCCGGCGCAAAATCGTGCCGCGACCGTAGCGCGGGTGTTCGATGCTGGCTCCCACGCCAAAGCGGCGCTTGCCTGTCTTCGGAGCCCCCGCCTTGGGAGCGGGCGCCGGCACGGCGGCCACCGGCGGAGGCGGAGGAGCGGGGGCCGGCGGCCGGGGCGCGGCGATCCCCCGGTCGGCAAAGAACTGCGCGATGTTCTCCAACGAATTATAAGTCTTTCCGGTGTATGTATTCCGGCGGACGGTTTCGCGGACCTCCCACTGCTCGGCGTAGAGGTCGACCTGGGGCATTCTGGCTTCGGGGCTGAGGTTCTCGGTCAGGTGGGCCGGGACCTCGCGCAGGAAACGCGAGGGAATGGAGGGTTCCCAGTCCCCTCCGCCGAAGCGGCGGCGGGAGCGGGCCCAGGTGAGAAAGAGCCGTTCGCGCGCGCGGGTCATGCCGACGTAGCACAGGCGGCGTTCTTCTTCGAGCATCGAGGCCGATTCCAGCGACCGGCTGTGCGGGAACAGGCGCTCCTCGAGGCCGGCGATGAAGACGATGGGGAACTCGAGACCCTTGGCGTTGTGCAGGGTCAGCAGCGAGACCACGGCCTGATCGTCCAGGCCGTCGGCGTCGGAGACCAGGGCGGCGTGGTCGAGGAACTCGGTGAGGTCTTCGCCGCGCTCGGCGGCCTCGGCGGCGGCGTTGAGCAACTCGTCGATGTTCTCCAGGCGGGATTCGGCGTCGGGGGAGGGATCGGTCTCCAGCATCTTGCGGTAGCCGGTTTCTTCCAGAATCGCCCGCAGCATCTCGGCGACGCTTTTTCCGCCGGCGGCGGCCCGCAGTCCCTCCATCAGCGAACGGAAAGCGCCCAGAGCGGCGGCGGCGCGGGCGCCGAGCGCGTTCTCGTCAATCATGCGGCCGAGGGCGGACCAGACGGGGAGGTTGTGGTCGAGGGCGAAGCGCTCGAGCTGCTCGATGGTGGTCTTGCCGATGCCGCGGGCCGGGACGTTGATGATGCGGAGCAGGTTGGCCGAGTCCTGGGGAGAGGCGAGGACTTTGAGGTAGGCGAGCAGGTCCTTGACCTCGGCCCGCTGGTAGAAGCTGAAACCGCCCACCACGATGTACTTGAGCTGGTAG
>CAYOTD010000705.1:2760-2975 GCA_964406685.1 uncultured Solibacteraceae bacterium
CTCCTCGATCTGGCGGGACTGGAAGTTGGTGCGGTAGAGGACGGCCACGCGCCGGCCGGGATCGCGGGCCAGGAGCTTCTCGATGGTGTCGGCGATGAAGAGGGCCTCGTTTTCGGCGTCGGGGGCCTCGTAGAGGCCGACCTTGGAGCCGGAGTCGGCCTCGGTCCACAGGGTCTTACCCTTGCGCTCGGTGTTGTGGGCTACGACAGCCCCGG